>NZ_JARWLB010000011.1:0-223474 GCF_047445835.1 Rhizobium sp. BR 317
TCACCAGACGCACGTCCGGCCCATTGGGCATTTCTGCGTCGATCCGCTTCAGGAGGTCGAKGAATTCCGTGGCCCGGTGACGCTTGTAGCCATGACCGATCACCGCCCCCGTGGCAATGTCGAGCGCGGCGAACAGCGGAAATTTCTTTCCGTCCAGAATGACGAGGTCCGCCTGCCTGCCAGCCATCGATCAAACTCCTGCTCTTGTCACAGAAGCCAAACAAAATGAAGCTTACTTTCGTTCCACGTGACTAAAGTCATTTGCCACAGAAGTTCATTACATTGTCTGCTTGGCCTCTTCATGGGAGGTTGAGCCATAGCAAATGAGACTGGCCGACGACGGCAGAAGGGCTCCATCACCAGCGATGGCGCACAGATCCTGGCCGGCTATGACAAGGACGGCATCCCCACGATACCAGGTGATCCACCGACCGGTGATATGCTCCTGTCTGCAACGAATGGCGACATCAATCTCAATGCCGCCACGGGCACGTCGGACTCGAATAGTTCTAACAGCTCCTGGAGCATTGGCGTAGGTGTCAACTTCGGCTGCTCGACGACATCGAAGAACTGCAGCACCAGAGTCGGCGCCAGCGCCTCCTACGGCGAAGGTGGTTCTGAAACCACAGGTATCACCCACAATCTCACTATTGAATCAAATTCTGGACGAGCGGCTTGCCAATTATTCTGAAGCAAAGGCTCAACTCAAGCAGTCTCTCTTCGCTTGCGAGGACGCGTGTGACCGACTGCTGGATGAAATAGAAATTGGGAACACGAGAAGATGCCTGCAGGAGGTCCTTCCTGAGGTTTACACCTCGATACGATTCACGAAATTTGGGCCGTAGTGGCTGGCTGGCCCCGACGTTGAACTTGAAGGTGCTCAGTGAATCCCATTGAAGAGCAAAGGCTGAAACTTGACCAGCTTTATCGCGTCGTACGCGACGGGAGCTCCAGCGTAGGTCAGCAGTTTGAATACGCTGAAGCGGGGAAAATTGCTTTCCGCGCCGCTGGGACCGCACCCTACGTGCGTCAGTGATACAGCTTGTTAAGGAACTCCACGCCAAGTTGGCCAACCTTACATTCCAGCGTTGCGATTTGCGCCTCATACTCGGCGATGACGCTGGCCTCATAGGCATACCGGCCATCCGGGCATGTTCATTCGTTTTGATGATGACGGCGCTGACGTCCTTCAGCGTGGCCCGTGCCGATKATCTGACCTTCGATTTGAGCCCCGAGCAGCCGGGCCGCATTCATGTCGGGCGGGATGGGACGGCAGTCGCGGCTATCCCTAAGAATTTCAAGTTCGTTACGCCGGGCACGCTCACGGTTGCCGTCGCACCCGGCGGACCGCCGCTCGCGACCTATGCAACGGATGCCAAGACCGTGGTCGGTGCCGATCCGGATATTGCCTATGCCATCGCCGATAGTCTCGGGCTGAAGCTGGAACTCGTGCCGGTCGCCTGGATCGATTGACCGCTGGGTCTGACGTCGGGCAAATACGATGCCGTCATCTCCAATGTCGGTGTCACCGAGCAGCGCAAGGAGAAGTTCGATTTCTCCACCTATCGGCAGGGCCTGCACGGCATCTACGTCAAGTCGGACAGCAAGATCGGCTCTATCAAGGAGCCGAAGGACGCGGCAGGACTCAGATTCATCGTCGGCGTCGGCACCAATCAGGAGCGTATCCTGCTCGAATGGAGCAAGGAGAATGTCGCGGCCGGGCTGAAACCGCTGGAGCTGCAATATTACGACGACGATGCCGCAAGCTTGCTGGCCCTGGCGTCGGGCCGTGCCGATGTGATCGTGCAGCCGCATGCGCAGCTCGTCTACATCGCCGCCCGCGACAACAACATCAAGAGCGTCGGCACGCTGAGCGCCGGCTGGCCGGATCGTTCCGACGTGGCGGTGACGACGCGAAAGGGAAGCGGCCTAGGCTGCGTTGACAAATTCAGTCGTGTCGGATTGTCCTACCTCCCGCTAAGGCACTGTTGATAAATTATCGCACCGGTGGTGGGATGATTGGGCTGATTGTGTAGTTCCAATCGCCATGGAATTGATGACGGTTGATGACGCCGGCATCAAGGTCAGCGATGCCGAGATGGATGCGATCAACACGGGGTAGATATTGGTGTCGATCTCGGACTTGACTGTGAGACCGGCCAGGCCGCGGGCAATCGTGCTGCGCGCCAGACCGGTGATCCGCGACACCGCCGTCACGCCGCCGCGGCCGGCCGCTAACGCTTCGGCCGCCGCAAAGCGACGTCGTCCACGTTCGTCCAGAACAGGTTCAAGCGCAGCATAGCGCAGTTGGATGGCGGCCTCGTCAATCACACCGCGATTCTATAGGCTTCAAACCAAAAGGGAATCCCGGCGCCGCAAAAAATCCAAAGCTGCGATTCCTTTATTTATCAACAGTTCCTAAGTGGGCATCAGGCTCGCGCGGCTATAACGCGCGGCACATATGATGGTAAGGCCGCACGGCACTTCGACGGTGTCTTCGATCCACTCGCCTCCGTTGTTTTGCAGGCAGACGTAACAGGCCTCACAGTTTACCGTTGACGCCGAACACAATGGTTGATTCAAGGCTGCTTTTTGGAGGCAGGCTTGAGCCGGGGCGATTTGACTGAAACAGAATGGCGCGCTTTGAAGGGCTTGCTGCCGATCGAGCCTGAGAATCGTGGCCGAGGCCGTCCGCCCGAGCAGAACCGCTCAATCATCAACGGCATACTCTGGCGGCTCCGCTGCGGCGCTCCATGGCGCGACGTGCCGTCCAAGTACGGAAGCTGGAACACTATCTATCGTCGCTTCCGCCGATGGAGCGAAGCCGGGGTCTGGGAGAACGTCGCTGTGACCCTGGCCGAGATCATGGCGGATACTGGCCACTACAGCATTGATAGCACCACAGTCCGCGCCCACGTTTCGGCAGCGGGCGGAAAAGGGGGACTCATCAACGCGCTCTTGGTCGCTCGCGGGGCGGGTTCACCAGTAAACTTCACTGCCTGGCTGACGCCCTTGGACGGCCGATCGCCTTCGCCCTAACCGGCGGTGAGGCGGCGGACTGCAAGGCATATGATGCCCTGATCGATCTGCCCGAACGCGCACCCGACGCATTACTCGCAGACAAGGGCTATAATGCCAACGCGATCCGTGTCGACCTTGCAGAACGGAAGATCGAGGCCGTAATCCCCGGTCGCTCGAACCGACGCGTACAGATCGAGTATGATCGGGCGCTCTACAAGCTGCGCACCCGCATCGAGCGCATGTTTGGCCATCTCAAGATCAACCGGGCCATTGCCACCCGCTACGACCAACTGGCCAACAGCTTTCTCGGCATGGTCCATCTCGCCACCGCTAGATACTGGCTAAAATTTGTCCCCACACCCCTCAGCTTGCATCAAACCGGACGCGAGCGTCCTGGATGCTCTCCCGATTGCTGTTCGCCCACATTACGAGAGCCATTACCGGCGCAAGAAGCGTCCGTCCCACCTCCGTCAACTCGTAGTCCACGCGCGGCGGAATAGTGGGAAACAATGTCCGCTTTACCAGCCCATCACGTTCCAGTCCGCGCAAGTTAATCGTCAGCATCCGTTGCGAGATGCCGTCGATCTGGCGCCGCAGTTCGTTGAACCGAACTGGTCCATCTCTAAGCGTCGCGATGATGTACAGGGTCCATTTGTCGCCGACGAGATCGAGGATCTCCCGAACGACCCGGCAGTCGTCACCTTCGCTGGGGGTAGGAAAATCAGTGTTACTGAGTGTCATGTAAGTGCCTTCTTGCGGGTGATTGCCAGTGATCTTACTATCGTTAGTAACAAGAATTTACTACCCTGTTCACATCGGAGCAATCATGACCAGCATCCTCCTCGTTACATCGAGCCCCCGTGGCCCGGAAGGCCTGTCCACCCGCTTCGCGACCGAGATCGCCGAAGGCCTCAAGGTGCGCTTGGGCGGCACCCTTTTGACCCGCGATCTTACGGTCAACCCACCGCCGCATATTGCGCAAGCCTATATTGGCGGCCGCGTCGCGGCCCCCGAGGCCCGAACCCCCGAGCAGGCCAAGGCGGTCGGCCTTGCCCAGGAGCTCGTCGATGAGGTGAAGGCGGCTGACGTGATCGTCCTCGGTTCGGGCATGATCAATTTCGGCCCATCTTCGCAGCTCAAGGCCTGGTTCGATCATATCACCTGGCCGGGAGTGACCTTTGGTTATAGCGCAGCCGGCAAGCCGCAGGGATTGCTGACCGGCAAGAAGGTGTATCTCGTCACTGCCGCAGGCGGTGTCTTCTCCGAGGGCGACTGGGCGGCCTTCGACTTCCAGACCGGGTATCTGCGCCACCTCCTTGGTTTCATCGGCCTGACCGACGTTGAAGTCGTCCGCGTGGAAGGCACCGTCTTCGGGCCTGAGGCTGCCAAGGCCGCTATCGCGGCCGCCGAAGTCCAGGTTCGCGCGGTCCTTGAACAGGCTGCCTAAAGCGGAGCCGGCCAACTGCTCAGGCTGTAAGCACGAATATGCATGTCAGCAGCCAGAGCACTTGCTCCAAGTCAGACGACAAAAAGGAAGATGAAATGAAGATCGCTGTGCTAATCAACAATGCCGGCGTGCAGGGGCCGACACTGAAGCACACAGCGCAAGGCTTCGAGCAGACGTTCGGAGTCAATCACCTTGGCTGCTTCGCGTTCACCGCGCTGCTGCTGCCCAAGCTCATGGAAACGCCAGGATCGCGCATCGTCGTCACGAGCAGCGGGCAGCACAAGGGAGCGAAAATCGATTGGGAAGACCTTAACGCGCAGAGGGATTACAAATGGCTCCCGCGCTACGGCGCCAGCAAGCTTGCGAACCTGCTCTTCGTCTTCGAGCTGGATCAGCGGTTGCGGGCGGCAGGAGCGCCGGTAACGGCGGTAGCCTGCCATCCAGGTCTTGTCGGAACGAACCTCGCCCGCGGCAGCTTGTGGGGCAACATAGCGATGACCCTGATCGGCTTGATATTCGCCAAGCCCGCCATGGGCGCGTGGGGCGCGCTGCACGCAGCGACTGGGCCAATAACGCCTGGCGGTTACTACGGGCCGACGGGATTTTCCGGGCTGCGAGGTCCTTCCGGTGAAGGGGTTCCCTCTGAGGAGGCGAGAAATCCGCAGTTCGCCGAACGACTATGGGATGTGTCAGTCAAGATGACCGGGATCGACCCTGGCTTGCCCCCCGTCAATCGCCCGTCCTGACTTACAGATGGAAAGCGCCGCAGTCGCGGCCAAGCGGCTCAGATTAATCCAAGACTGTCGGCTCAACGCTCAGAAGGATGACATAATGCTGCAAATCGATCTTTACACCGAGATCACCTGCCCCTGGTGCATCATCGGGCATCACCGCCTCGATAAGGTCCTGGCGGAACGCTTCCCTGAGCTTGACGTGGATATCCGCCAACATCCGGTCCTTCTGCTCCCCGATGCGCCAGCGGAGGGCCTCTACATTCCCGATCTTCTCCTCTCGCGTTACGGCGTGACGGATCCGAAGGCGTCCTTCGCTCGCCCTGAGGCGGAAGCACGCGCGTCCGGCCTTGATCTCGACCTGAGCCGTCAACCGTGGACTTACAGGACACAGCCGGCGCACGGGCTAGTCCTTGCGGCGCGGGCACGAGGTACGCAGCATCGGCTCGCGGTAGCGATCACCGATGCCCATTTTCTGGAAGCAAGGAACATCTCAGACGCCGATGTCCTCGCGGACATTGCCGTCGCTTATGGGTTCGACCGCGAAGAAGCACGCGCGATAGCGCTCGACCCCGCGCAACATGCACGTGTCGAGCAGGAAGCGGCCCAATCGATGGCGGCCGGGGTCAGGTCAGTTCCCCACTTCGTCTTCGGCGAGCGTATCGCCATCAACGGAGGACGCAGCGAAGACGAGATTGCATCGGCTATCCGTGAGGCTGCTGGTGTCGCCGCGTCCGCCTAGCACCGGGTCACCATCGCAGCAAAACACTCAGGGTTGCGCTCCCATGCAAAAACGGTCCGCAACTTCCGCTCCATCGTTCGCCACAGGCCCATGCTTGATCAAATTCGTCCACGCGGCCTAGCAAATGCACTGACCGTTGCCGCCAACGACCTGATCACCAGCGGCACCTATGGGAAGATTCTCGATCACTGGCATCTTTCGGAAGAAGCCCTGCCGAAGTCGGAAACCAATCCGCCCGGCCTGCCGAAATATTGATCGCCTGGGGTATCGAGGGAGTAATGACATGAGCGGCCGCAAGGTATCCATCAGCCATATCGGTTTCCTGACCCCCGGCAATTATCCGGACGATGCCCCGCTGTCAGGGATGGAGCAGACCCTCCAGCAACTGCGGTATGGGGAGGAACTAGGCTTCAACAGCGCATGGGTCCGCCAGCGGCATCTAGAGCCCGGCATTTCGTCGGGCAGCGCCTTCCTGGCGGCGGCAACCCAGCGCACCAGCCGGATTCAGTTGGGTACGGCCGTCATTCCGATCGGCTATGAAAGTCCCTATCGATTGGCGGAGGATCTCGCGACCGTCGACGTTTTATCGCGCGGGCGGCTGAATATCGGCGTCAGCGCCGGGCGTCCGCTACATGCCGACCTGATCGCGCCGCTGGTCTTCGACGGCGACTGGACGGGCAACGATTTCTCCCATGATCGCGTCCTGCGCTTTGCTGACAATCTGCGCGGCACCCATCTCGGCGACGAGCAGACCTTCATCAAGACGCCCTTCGGCCCGATCCGGCCACGCCTGCAGCCCTATGCCAAGGGGCTGATCGACCGGATCTGGTATGGTGGTGGATCGCAGCGTTCGGCCGAATGGGCAGGCCGCAACGGCTTCAACCTGTTGACCGGCAATGTGATCACGGGCGAGGAAACCGATGATTTCTTCGTCGCCCAGTCGCGCTTGGTCGAAACCTATCGTGCCGCTGCCGGGCCCAAGCGCCGTGTTGCCCTTGGGCGCGTCATCGTGCCGGTCGACAGTGCCKATGCGGTCACGCGACGCCGCTATCAAGACTACGCCGCCGGCCGCAACGAACGAACCCTATCGCCGCAAGGCGAGAAGCGCACCCTCTTTGCCCGCGATATCGTCGGCAGCCCCGAAKAAATATTGGAACGGCTCTTCGCCGATCCGTTGTTGCCGGAGGTCAGCGAGTTGCGGCTGGAACTGCCTTACGAGTTCGAACACGAGCAGTACCGCCAGATTCTCCACGACTTCGTCACGCGGATCGCGCCGGAACTCGGCTGGTCGGCCGCACTCGTGATTGCGCCGGGCGAAGAGAAAAAAGCTACGCCTGAGTTGCAGCACGCAATGCGTTGAAAGCCACGAAACTTTTCGCCAAATCAAACTCGTCATACATGTTGATAATTTCTGTCCATAAGTTTGCCGGCCACATGTGTTAGCGTCAACTTGACATACGAGTTCGCACAGTGCTTTTCTCATCGTCGAAAACCGATCAAGAGAGGTACCGACGTGGCCGTTCAGCCAAAGTCCCAGACTGAAGCCAGGTCGGAGACGCTGGTTGCGCGTCTCAGCAATACGCTGCGTCGGGCGATTGCGAGCGGACAGTTTCCGCCGGGAAGCAAGCTGCCGAGCGAATCGCAACTCACGGAGACCCACGGTGTCAGTCGTACGGTCGTGCGCGAGGCGATTGCGGCGCTGAGAGCCGACCGTTTGGTCGAGGCGCAGCAGGGAGCGGGGGTCTTCGTGCTGGAATCTCCGGCATTACCGGTGCTCTCCTTCGGGAATCTCGACCAAGCCCGAGTTTCGTCCGTTATCGAGCTTTTGGAGCTGAGAACTGCCGTGGAGGTCGAGGCCGCCGGGCTTGCMGCATTGCGGCGGTCGCCGGCACAGGAAGAGACGATCTTCGAACGGCATCACGCGTTGCGCGACTGTTTCAATGCAGGTGCTCCGACAAGCGAGGCCGATTTCGCGCTCCATCTCGCCATCGCCGAGGCGACGAACAATTCCCGCTTCCGGGAATTCCTGTCGATGATCGGGCCGCGGATCATTCCGCGCGCCGCCATGCGCGAGGGAGACCCCGAGCCCGATCAGGATGCCTACATCCTGTTGATCGACGAGGAGCATCGCCAGATCGTCGTTGCGATATCGAATGGCGATGAAGAGGGTGCCCGCGAGGCGATGCGCAGGCATCTGCGGGGCAGCCAGGAACGCTATCGCACCCTTCTGCGCGAGCAGCGTAAACATGTATGATGAGTTGTTGACAAGAAAACGTCGGACATATATGACAACTCCTGCCTGAGGAGGCAGAAGAGGAATTCCTGATGACGCCGCAAGAAATCAAGGCCGCGCTGGGCGCGGGCCTGTTGTCCTTTCCTGTTACGCATTTTGACGCAGAGGAGAAATTCCGCTCTGACAGCTATCAGCGTCATATCGAGTGGCTCTCCGGCTATGATGCTCCGGTGCTGTTTGCGGCCGGGGGCACGGGTGAGTTCTTCTCGCTGTCGCCGAACGAGATCCCGACCATCGTCAGGGCAGCCAAGGAAGCCGCAGGCAAGACGGCCATCGTTTCCGGCTGCGGTTTCGGCACGCATGTCGGTGTCGAGCTGGCGCAGGCGGTCCAGAAGGCTGGTGCCGACGGCATCCTGCTTCTACCACACTATCTGATCGATGCGCCGCAGGAAGGGCTCTACACCCACGTCAAGCGCATCTGCCAATCGGTCGATATCGGCGTCATGGTCTATAACCGCGACAACTCGGTACTCTCGGTCGATACGCTGAAACGCCTCTGCGACGAATGCCCGAACCTGGTCGGATTCAAGGACGGCACAGGCGACATCGGCGGAGTGCGCCAGATCACCGCCACGTTCGGCAACCGGCTGACCTATCTTGGCGGTATGCCGACAGCTGAACTCTTCGCCGAAGCTTATCTCGGTGCCGGCTTCACCACCTATTCTTCCGCCGTCTTCAATTTCGTGCCGGCACTGGCCGTCGAGTTCTACAGGGCGCTTCGCGCCGGTGAACGTGTGCGCTGCGAGACGATCCTGAAGGACTTCTTTTATCCCTTCATGGCTATCCGCAATCGCCGCAAGGGCTATGCGGTCGCCGCCATCAAGGCCGGCGTCAGGCTGCAGGGCTTCGAAGCAGGCAGGGTGCGGCCGCCTCTGGATGATTTAACCGCCGAAGAAGAGGCCATGCTCGACAAGCTTATCTCGCCCTGGAAGCGGTGAGATGATGGCGCCCGCGGCCCGTCCATATCGTCCCGCATGCCCATCAGGACTGCGGCTTGGCCGCCGCTTCCACGCGTTAAGGATGGTTGGACTTCGTAAGGAGGATAGGTGACATGCTGGTGCGCAAGCTTTCAGGCACTCCGCCTCGCATCGCCCTTCCCCAGGGAACGATAGACACGCAGATGCACATGTATCTGCCCGGTTTCCTGGCACAGCCCGGCGGCCCCGATCTGCCGGCCGGCGGTCTGCCGACACCTAAGCAATATCGCCAGGTAATGAGCTGGCTCGGCATAGACCGCGTGGTCATCACGCAAGGCAATGCCCATCAGCGCGACAACGGCAATCTTTATGCCTGCCTTGCCGAAATGGGCGATATCGCCCGCGGCGTCGCCGTCATCGATGCTGAGACGCCGGAGGCGGAACTCGACAGGCTTGCAGAGGCCCACGTCGTCGGGGCGCGCATCATGGACCTGCCGGGCGGCGCCGTCGGTCTCGACGCGCTCGAAGCCATCGATGACAGGGCCAGCGCGCGCGGCTGGATGCTGGCCGTGCAGTTCGACGGCAGCCATATTCTTGAGCACGAGTCCCGGCTGGCGCGGCTGAAATCTCGTTGGGTGTTCGATCATCACGGCAAATTCTTTTCCGGGGTGACGCCGGCGAGCCCGCAGGTTGCGGCCGTGAAGCGGCTGATCGACAAGGGCAATTGCTGGTTCAAGTTCGCTGGCTGCTACGAATCCTCGAAAAGCGGCGGCGGCGCCTATGAGGATATCGCCGCTGTTGCGCGCGACGTGGCCGCCCACGCGCCGGAGCGGATCGTCTGGGGCACGAACTGGCCTCACAATCTGGCACGGCAAAACGCCGATTATCCTGACGATGCAACGCTGACGGATACCGTGCTCGGCTGGCTGCAGAGTGCCGACGCCCGGAGACTTGCCCTCGTCGACAATCCCGAGGCGCTTTTTGGTTTCGCGCCGTTCGGGAGCGCAATGCAGTGAGAATTCGGCCGGGACGAGGAGGTTCCGGCCTTTGTTGAGGAGGGGAGATGATGACTATCGCCGGCATCTTGGGAACCGCTGTTGTTGGGCGGGCGCTTGGGCCGAACGCGGCGCGGACCGGAACGGTCAAGCCGCCGTTGCCATTCCAAAAGTAACCAGTGTTTTCAGCCCGATTGTGACTTGGATCTCCAGGCGCGGAAGCGGGCAGTCGTTCTTGTTTTGTGATTAGGAAAGAGGGAAACAATGAAGCGCAGCACCAGAATCATCACGACCGCATTTGCCGGCCTTCTCGCGCTCGGCACGTTTACGACGGGGCAGGCCCGTCAGTTCCGTTCAGCCGACGTGCAGGCGCCGGATTACCCGACCGTCAAGGCCGTGCAGTACATGAGCGATGAGCTCAGCAAGGCGACCGACGGCAAATATACGATCAAGGTCTTCCCGAACTCGCAGCTCGGCAGCGAGAAGGACACCATCGAGCAGGTCAAGCTCGGGGCTCTCGACTTTATCCGCGTCAACTCCGGAACGCTGAACACCATCTGCCCGGCGATGATGGTGCCGGTCCTGCCATTCCTGTTCCACGACAAGGCGCAGATGCGCACGGTTCTCGACGGACCGATCGGCGATCAGATCCTGGCGGATTGCGATGCTCATGGCCTCGTCGGCCTCGCCTTCTACGATTCGGGCTCGCGCTCCTTCTATACCACCAAGCCGGTGCGTAAGATGGAGGACCTCAAGGGTCTGAAAATCCGCGTGCAACAGTCCGATATCTGGGTCGCAATGATGAAGGCGCTCGGCGCCAACGCCACGCCGATGCCGACGGGCGAGGTCTTCACCGGCCTGAAGACCGGGCTAATCGACGGTGCGGAGAACAATTGGCCGAGCTATTACAACTTCCATCACTACGAGCTCGCCAAGTATTATTCGCTGAGCGAACACTCGATGGCACCCGATGTCTTGCTGATGTCGAAGCGCGTCTATGACAGCTTCACGCCGGAAGAGCAGGCGCTGGTGCGCAAGCTCGCCAAGCAGTCCGTCGTTTACATGCGTCAGCTCTGGGACACGATGGAAACGACGTCGGAGGAGAAGGTGAAGCAAGCCGGCGTCGAGGTCATCCCGCTGGACAAGGCGCCCTTCGAAGCTGCCATGCAGCCGATCTATGACCAGTTCGTCACCGCTCCAGCCCTCAAGGATATGATCACCAAGATCAAGGCAACGAAATAATGAAGTCTGCCGGGGGCGTTTGATGCGCCCCCGCGCCGCCTGCCTTCGCCCGGCGCCTGTAAGACGCCGAAACGACGGCAATCGATACGTCAGCACCAAATGATCAATCCGAGGAGATTAGCATGGGCGCGCATATGCATGCACTGCCGGCAGATCCCGCCGCGCGTTCGCAAGCGGTCCGTACCACCACCAACACAACGGGCTTGCTCGGCGCCTATTTCGCCTTTCATGCGTGGCTCTCGCGCGTCTGCCTCATGATCGCGGTCGTCGGGACACTTTTGATCGTTGCAGCCGTCCTCTATCAAATCTTCGGGCGCTATGTGCTCAACGACTCCCCCGCCTGGACCGAAATATTCGCGCTGGTGGTCATTCTCTACGTCACTTGCCTGGCGGCAGCCGTCGGTGTTCGCGACGGACGCCACATCGGCATGGACTCGCTCCTGAACTTCGCGCCCGAGGGTGTTCGTCTGGCGGCCGAGATCATCGTTTATCTCGGCATGATCATCTTTGGCCTGTCGATGGCCTGGAGCGGTGGCGAACTCAGCATCGAGATGGCGCCTTACATCAATCCCGGCCTGCCGATTTCGCAGGCCTGGAGCTATGTGCCGCTTGCGGCCGGCGGCGTGCTCATCGCCCTCTTCGCCGTCGAGCGGATCGTCGCCGCCGTCCTGAAAATCAAGGTTATCCCCTCATGGCATTGATCATTCTCTGCGCAGTCTTCGTGGGCGGGCTGGTGCTCGGCATGCCGGTCATCTTCGCCATCGGCCTGTCGTCGATCGCCACCGTGCTATACGAAGGGCTGCCGCTGGCGGTCGTCTTCCAGCGCATGGCGTCCGGCATGGGCACCTTCTCCTTCCTCACCATTCCGTTCTTTATCTTTACCGGCGAGCTGATGATGTATGGCGGCATCGCCGATCGGATCATCCGCAGTTCCAAGGCGATGGTCGGCCATGTGCGCGGCGGCCTCGGCATGACCAACGTCGTCGCCTGCACCATGTTCGGTGGTGTCTCCGGCTCGCCGGTCGCCGATGTCTCGGCCATGGGTTCGGCACTGATCCCCCTGATGAAAAAGGAAGGGATCGACGCGGACTATGCCGTCAACGTCACCACCTATTCCTCGCTCGTCGGCGCGCTGATGCCGACCAGCCACAATATGATCATCTATTCGCTTGCCGCCGGTGGTCTGGTGTCGATGAACGCCCTCATCATGGCAGGCGCCATTCCCGCAATGATCCTGACGGTTGCCAACGTGCTGACCGCCTATTTCGTCGCGCGGTCGCGCGGCTACAGCCGCGGCGAGTTTCCGGGCTGGACTGAGGTCTGGCGCAGTCTTGCGGCCGCAGTTCCCGGCCTTTTCATCATCGTCATCATTGTCGGCGGTATCCTGTCCGGCGTCTTCACCGCGGCGGAAGCCGGCGCCGTTGCCGTTCTCTATGCTCTGCTCCTGACGATTTTCGTCTATCGCAGCCTGTCGTTCGAAAACTTTTTGAAGGCGGTGACGAAGGCGACCAAGACCACGGGTGTCGTGTTGCTGCTGATCGGCATCTCGACGATGTTCGGCTATCTGATGAGCATTTACGGCGTCGCCGACATGGTGGGCGAGGCGCTTAGCCATGTCAGCACCCAGCCATGGGTGATCTTCATCCTGGTMAACATAGCGCTGTTCATCTTCGGCATATTTCTCGACATGGCCGCGCATATTCTGGTCTGCACGCCGATCTTCCTGCCGATCGTCACGCAATACGGCATGGACCCGGTCCAGTTCGGCATCATCGTGCTCTTGAATTCGACCATCGGCCTCAATACGCCGCCGGTCGGTGCCGCCTTCTATCTCGGTTGCGCCATCGGCGAGGTGCCCGTCAGCAAGGTGATCCGTTCGATCTGGCCGTTCATGGTCGCGCTCTGGACCACGCTCATGATCGTCACGCTCATTCCGGAAACCTCCATGTTCATCCAGGATCTCTTCCGGTAGGCTGATGGGCTGCTGTCAAGCTGCGCTTATCAGGCCAGGGTTAGCCGCCCTGGCCTGCAATTTGTTTGCCCGGCTTTCAGCCGGCTTACGACCCATGGCACGCTATCCCCGACGTTTGGGCGGCAAGCGGAAGACAACTGCGAAGATCATATCCGATCCTGTAGAAGAAGCTGCCCACAGGCTCGCCATGTTTCGTCACCTGTTGCTCCTTGATTTCGCTTATCCGGGAAAACAGCGGATCTAGAGAAGCCCGTTCCAGGTCGCCCCTTTTCAGTCCGAAAAGAATGACATTGCGTCCCTGCAGGTCGGCCGGCTTGAACCAGTAGCCATACATCAAGCTATCTTGACCAAGTGCGCCCCGCCCCACGGAGGTCTGAACGGCATCGTCGTCGTCGCGATTGTAAAAGGCGATCTCGCTTGCCACGAAATACTTGTCCATTCCGGCCAGCAGCACCTGCTTACCCGTTTCCTGCTCGACGCTATGTTCGATCAATTCGGTTTGGCGGCCGAATTCCTGCCAGGCGACAGGCAGCGTCCGGATATTGCCGAAGTGGCCGACCATCGGAAATCCGAGGACGAGGTAATGCAGACCAAGCCCGTAGACTACCAGCATGGTCATTACGGTCGGAACCCATAGCCGCCGCAGCAGGCCGTCGAATTTCGACACGCTGTTGCCGGCCGCGACGATGGTTGCCGAAATCGACGGCAGAAGGGCGAGCCAGAGCGGTCCCGTCCAATTCAGCTTGACCTCGTGGAACAGGCTGAATGCGACGAAGACCAGCAGGGGAACGATCGTATAGACCTTGATGAAGAGAGAGCGACGGATAGCCTTTGCGTCCGTCTTCGTCGCGAATGTCACGCTGTTTCTGGTCACCAGTGCCGCCATCGCGGCCACCAATCCCAAGGGCGTCAGCAGGATCACGATACTGGTAACCAGAGAGGGAAGCGAGAAGGTTGTCGTGCCTTCCAAGCGATCCGCACTCTGAAATGCGAACGAAGCCCAGCTATGCGTCGCGTTCCAGTAGATCACCGGTGAGAAAAGCACGGCGGCGAGCGCGGCGGCGAGATACGGTTCCGGCCGCAGCAGCCAACGTCGCGCTCTGGCGTCAAGGAGCAGGAAGATCAGCGTGGCGGGGCCGAGGAGCGCGATCGTGTATTTGGAGAGCATTCCGACGCCGACACACAGGCCGACGCCCCACCAGGCCCGCCGCTTCCCCGCGATCAGCGCGCGCTCCAGAAAATAGAGCGTTCCAGCCCAAGCGGCCGTCAGCGGGACGTCCGGCATCATCATGAAGCCTGTGGAAAAGAAGAACGGCAGGATAGAGATGAGCAGGACGCTGACGAATGCTGCCGACTTGCCGAACAGATTGCGCGAGAACCGGAAAGCGAAGAAGCCGGCCACGATCCAGGCGAGGTAAGCGCCGATGCGAACGCCAAATCCCGTATTGCCAAACAGACTGGTTCCCGCCCAGATCAGCCAGGCAACCATCGGGGGATGGTCGAGATATCCGATGTCGAGATGCTGGGAGTAGTTCCAGTAATAGGTTTCCTCCGGCACGAGATCCACAAGCCCGAGGAAAACCAGTCGCAAAGCAAGGATGTAGCCCAGCACGCCGATCGCCGCCACGCGCCATCGGACGTCGGATGGCATGCGCGGGCGGGCATAGGGGAACACGAAGAAGGCATTGCCGAGATAATTGACGATCGCGGCGGCACCGACGCCGAGGATAATGGCGGCCTGGGGGGGCCACCCGAGAAGATCGACTGCACCGGCAAGCACGCCGCCCCGCAGGGCGAAAGCGAGCAGGCAGATGGTCATGAAGCGGATGTATCGCCGCCAATCCCGCTCATGAGGCCGTGGCCCGTCGCTTGCAAAAGCCCATTTGGAATTCAGGATGTAGTTGGAGATCGTGGCGACGGCGAAGCTGACGAGATGAGCCGTCACCAGACCGAACCCCGCCCCGAAGAGAATCTGAAAGATCAGCAGGTCGATGGCGAGGCCGATGAGGCCGACGCCGGCAAAACGCGTTGCGTTTCCAAAGGAAACCGCGCCTCCGGCAAGGACCATGAGACGGCGGGCATAGTCTATCATATGCCCCCATCCAATCTTGGTTTGCCCATGCACTCGATCGCGAAAGATGATCGGGACCTCGGTCAGCCGAAGCGCATCGCCGCCTTCCGCGATGATTTCGAGACCGATCTTGAAGCCGATTGCCGTCGGATCGATCGCTAGAAGCCGCTCCTTGCGTACGGCAAAGAACCCGGACATCGGATCCCGCATATCGGTCAAGGGCCAGGCCAGGGCGCCGCCGAGGCGGGAGAGGAGCCGGCGAGACCGTGGCCAATCCGGCGTGGCGCCGCCCGGTACATAACGGCTTCCAACCACCATGTCGCTGGTCCCGTTGATGATGGGACGAACGAGATTGCGGATCTCCTCCGGCGGATGGCTGAGATCGGCATCCATGACCACGACGATGTCGCTGCTGGCATATTGCGCTGCCCAGAGTACATCTCCGGCCAGGCCTCCATTTCCGCCTGCGGAAATGAGCCTGACGGGCGCCTTTTTCTCCCATGCCCGGACGCGCTCGATCGTGCCGTCGGTCGATCCGCCGTCGGCGATCAGGACCTCCAGCGCGATGTCGCCACCGGACTGCGAAAACAGCCCTGACAGCAGGACATCGACATTGTCGGTCTCGTTGAGAGTGGGAACGACGACCGAAATGGATTGTTGATGCTTCACGGTATTGTGAGGGGAAACGTCAAGCTCGGATACGAGAGCTCCGCCGGCCGACTTTTGTGACCGGTCCGAAATATTGCGCGAATAGTTCACAGGCTTACAGACAATGACAAAGCGCCGGAGCGCGGGGACGCTAGAACGGCTGAAAATGGGTACAGTCGGACCTGAACGTCCGAATAATAAGTTTGTGTCTGCACTTGCTTCATAAGAGATCGCTTCCTGTTCCGGTGGGGCGCGACTATCGGCAATGACGCTGACAGCCACCTGAAGACTATTTTTTAGTCTTTGATAAGGCGAGACGACATGAGACGTGCCGGGCATTCAACCGGGGTGTTTGGACGTCATGGCCATTCAAAAGCCATAAAGCTGGGGAGGCTCGTCGCCCGTACAGACAAATCAAGTCTATCTTCGCCACCCATCGGCCAGCATGTCTGTGACAGCAGCTTTTCAGCTTCGGAGAGTTGTGCTCGCCGGAATGGGTTTTAATCCACAGGACCTGAATGAGTAGGTTCGCCGCGACCAAAGCAAATTTGCGAGGTTCAATGCGATGCACTCCATCACAGACCGTGCTTTAGTTTCTATTATCATCTCGAACTACAATTACGCTCGCTTTCTACCACGCTGCATCGACAGCGCGTTAGAGCAAAGTTACGACAATATGGAAGTCATCGTCGTCGACGATGCATCGACCGATGACACAGCCGATGTTGTTGCTTCCTACGGGTCGCGGATTAGGGCCTGCCTGAGAGAGAAGAACGGTGGGCATGCAGCGGCATTCAATACCGGTTTTGCGGCGAGCCGCGGTGCGATCGTCCTCTTTCTCGACGCCGATGATTACCTTTATCCGAACGCAATATCCGAGATCGTCGACGCCTGGGAAGACGATGCCGTCCAGGTGCAGTTCAGATTGCATATCGTCGATGAGGATATGCAGGTAAAGGACGTCTTTCCGCCTCCGGAGCTCCCGTTCGACTCCGGCGACGTGACCCCAAAACTGCTGCAGAGGGGACGGTATCAGACGACTGTCACCAGCGGCTTGGCTTTCAAACGCTCGGCTCTGGAGGTGGTCATGCCGGTTCCGGAGACGGATTTTCGCCAGGGCGCCGATGGTTATCTCGTCACCGTTGCGCCTCTCCATGGAAAGGTGACGTCGATCGAGTCCTGCCTTGGAGCCTACCGCATCCATGGTGCCAATCACTCCGTCTTCGCGGAAAAACTTGGTCAGCGCGCGCGCTGGCGAATGGAGCATGACTTCCGTCGCATCGACGCCTTGTCGGATCAGGCAGCCGAGATCGGGTTGACGGTGCCAGAGGATGTCAATCTCCATGATCCCGTCCATTTGGAAGAGCGTCTGGCATCCCTGACCATGGACAAATCCCGGCATCCCATGGTCAGCGATTCCAGATTTGCACTCGGTACTGCCGGTGCCGTCGCCAGCCTGGAGATGAATGCATCGCTGCGACGGCGTGCCATGCTGGCGGCATGGTTTCTTTCGGTCGGCGTCCTTCCCGGCCGCATGGCGAAGGCGATCCTGTCGTGGAAACTCGTCGCCTCCTCCCGGCCCGCCTTCCTGTTGCGCCTTTCGAAGACCATTCGTAGCGCCATCGGATAGGGTCCAGACTGCCTGGGATCAAATCCGTGCATGGCGCAATCCGGTTGCCGGTACTAAAGTGCGTCGTATCTGAAATGGAGTGCGACGAACTTGGCGCAAAGAGCTGGCAACGCGGATCTTCCCTTGCATGGAGGGCGGGTGCCGAAATGGCTCGGCGACCGAATGACGCGTTTGGGCGCCGTGATTACCGAGGCGGTCGTTCAACATTATGGGCGCGACGAACTGTTGCGCCGGCTGGCGAGCCCCTTCTGGTTCCAGTCCTTCGGCGCCGTCATGGGCATGGACTGGCATTCCTCGGGCATCACCACCAGCGTCCTCGGCGCGCTGAAACGAGGCCTGACGCCGCTCTCGGGCGAACTTGGAATTCACGTCTGCGGTGGCCGCGGCGCTCAGTCGCGCAAGACGCCGGATGAACTTACGGCCATCGGCCGTCGTGTCGGCATCGACGGTGTGGCGCTCGCGGCGAAAAGCCGGCTTGTCGCCAAGGTGGACAGCGCCGCCTTACAGGATGGATTCGATCTCTATCTGCACGGTTTCATAGTGACAGACGATGGCAAATGGGTCGTCGTCCAGCAGGGGATGAATGGCGATCGGCGGCAGGCGCGTCGCTATCATTGGTTGTCCGAAGGGCTGACAAGCTTTCTCGATTCCCCGCATGCGGCGATCGAGGGAAGAGACCAGGGCCGGATCGTCAATCTTGCTGATCGGCGCGCCGACCGGTCGCGTGCGGGTCAGCTCGATCTACTTTCATCGCTAGGGCCGGACAGGATCGTGCGCGAAGTCGCCGCGCTGGAAGCAGAGCCGGCGGCAATTGCTGAAAACAACGCGCAACCCATGTTGCCGCACCTGATCATGCCGGCTCATCACGATGTTCGCGAAACCGATGTGAATATGAGGCGATTGCATGGGAATCTGGCGGCGGCAGCCGATCGCGGGCCGGTGGATTTCGAGGACCTGTTGCTGACGCCAGGCGTTGGCGCAAGAACGGTCAAGGCGCTGGCGATGGTTGCCGAAGTTGTGCATGGCGCCCCCTACCGCTTTTCTGATCCCGCCCGGTTTTCGCTGGCGCATGGCGGCAAGGATCGCCACCCTTTTCCCGTGCCTTTGAAGGTCTACGACCAGACCATCAACGTGATGAAATCGGCGGTGCGGAAAGGGCGGCTCGGCCGTGACGAGGAGTTGCAGGCGCTGAAGCGCCTGGACGATCAGTCCCGTATGCTCGAACGATATGTCACCGGCCCCGATCTCAAGGAAATCGTTGCCGGCGAATTCGACAGGTCCACTTTTTACGGCGGACGCAGCGTGTTCGGCTGGGAGCCTCCCGCCCAATCCGAAGACGAGATGGAGAGACGCCGGCAGCCGTCAAAAGACTGACAAAATAGGCTTTCGTGCCAAAGGGAACATATTCCCCGTTCGATTGTTGACATCCTGATAACTGGCGCAAGGAGCGGGATGATGATGACGAATGCTGCGAAAGAGCTGGCGACAGAATATTTGCGGTTGGGTGGCCATCGTCTGCTGGTGATGGACGACAACCTCTTGTCGACGAATTGTTGGGAGCCGGATTCGCCGGAGGCGGACAGCTTCTGGAGCGAGCGTATCGAGACGCTGAGCCCCAGGGGCCGCAACGAGGTGATGTCCTTCCTGCCGTCAATCAACGCCGTCTGATCTGGGCCGGCCATCGACAATCTCTGGAAACGTTCAGCGTCCGAATAGGGCCAGCGAAAGTCGGTGGCGATCGGCCGGCTTCCATTCTCAAACCGTGAGGAGAGAAACGATGAGCGTCATGAAAGCTGTGCGTATCCACGCATTTGGCGGTCCGGAAGTTCTTCGTCTCGAAGAAATCGAACGTCCCGAGCCCAAGATCGACGAAATTCTGATCCGGGTCGAGGCTGCCAGCGTCAACCCTGTCGATTGGAAGATGCGTGAGGGAAGCTATCCGGCTGTTCAGGAAGACGATTTGCCTTACGTGCTCGGTCGAGATGTCTGCGGAACGGTCGAGAAGGTAGGGGAGGGGGTCGGCGCGTTTCGCCTCGGCGAGGCGGTCTATGCCTTTCTCAATCCACGGCACGGCGGTTACGAACAATTCGTCATCGCCAGGCCGGAAGAAGTAGCGCCGAAGCCGAGGCTGATGAACCCGGTGGAGGCTGCCGCAATTCCGCTGGCGGGCATTACCGCATGGCAGGGCCTATTCGAGCATGGCGGGCTTCAGGCAGGCCAGCGCGTCCTCATCCATGGCGGCGCGGGTGGTGTCGGTCATTTGGCCATTCAGTTTGCGAAGGCGAAAGGCGCCTGGGTCGCGACGACGGTTTCCGGCGGCGATATGGAATTCGCGCGTTACCTCGGTGCCGATCAGGTCATCGACTATGAGAGTGAGCGCTTCGAGGAGGCGATCCAGCCGGTGGACATGGTGTTCGATCTCGTCGCCGGCGAAACCCAGGATCGGTCGTTCAGCGTGATAAAGACGGACGGTATCCTAGTTTCGACGCTTGCCCAGCCCGATAAGAAACGTGCAACCGAGCTAGGGATACGCGCCATTCGCTATACGGCGCAGCCGAACGGTGTGCAGCTCGCGGAAATCAGCCGCCTCATCGACGATGGAAAGGTGCGCGTCGAGATTCGCCGCGTTTATCCGCTTGATCAGGCGCGCGCCGCACAAGAGGCGATCATGAACGAACATAATCGCGGCAAAATCGTCTTGCGGGTCGAGCATTGATGCACGCCCTGCCGGGTGTATTTCCCCTTAAAGTCCGGGCTGATCGGCCACTCGATCCTGATCATATTGCTCCGCGCCCGGTAAAGGCTTCAGCCAGGGTTCGCGCCGCTTTACCCAGAGTTCGTAGGTCGGAACCATATCGGTCGGTGCGCTATCGAGGCATCCGAACTTGATCTCGGCCTCGACGTCGTTGATCGCAAAAACATGCGACCCACAATGAGGGCAGAAGCTCCGGCCTTCGTAGGCGGTTGTCTCGCCCGTCGTCGAGAAGGCCTCGGCCTTCCAGATCCCGAAAAACGCAAAGGCCGAACCGCTTTCTTGGCGGCAGTCGGTGCAATGGCAAATACCGACGCGGTTCGGCTCACCGCTGATGGAATAGCGAACCCTTCCGCAGCGGCATGATCCATGTCGCAATGTCATTTCAAAAGCCTCCGTGCCTATTGAGTGCAACCTGACGCCTCGCGCGAACTGGAAACATCAGACATTGGGGAAATGTTCCCGATAGCGAAGACCGCTCTCGCCGCCGTCTGGCCTAAGGCAGTCGGTAGGCGATGACATAATCGCCGGGCTTGGTGCCGATCGAGCCGTGGCCGCCTGCGACCATGACGACATATTGCTTGTTGTCGCCCGCCGTATAGGTCATCGGCGTCGCCTGGCCACCTGCGGGCAAGCGAGCTTGCCAAAGCTGCCGCCCGGTGGTGACGTCATAGGCGCGCAGATAGTTGTCGACCGCCGCTCCGAGGAACGCAACGCCGCCCTTGGTCATGATCGGTCCGCCGATTCCGGGAACGCCAACCTTGAAGGGCAGGGGCAGCGGCGTCATGTCATGCACCGTGCCGTTTTTGTGCTTATAGACGATCTTGCCGGTCCTGAGGTCGACGCCGGCGACGTAGCCCCATGGCGGCGCCTGGCAGGGAATACCGAGCGGGCCGAGAAACGGCCCCATATAGACGCCGTATGGCGCACCTTCGTTTCGGTTCAAACCCTGCTCGCTGCCCTTCTCATCCTGACCTCTTGGCGGGATATTCGCACGGGCAACGAGTTCGGAGGTGAAGGCGAGATAGGTTGGCATGCCGAACATGATCTGGCGTTCGGGATCGACGGCGACGCTGCCCCAGTTGAAGGTGCCGAAATTGCCGGGATAGATGATCGATCCACGCAGGGATGGTGGCGTGTAGCGGCCCTTATATTTGTACCGGTGGAAGGCGATGCGGCAGGCGAGTTGATCGAGGAGCGTCACCCCCCACATGTCTTTTTCCTGCAGCGGCGGGGGCGAGAAGGTCAGATCCGAAATCGGCTGCGTCGGCGCGGTGTAATCTTCGGGAATGGCACCACCCGGTGCCGGTATCTCCTTGAAGGGAATGAGCGGCGCGCCGGTGCGCCGGTCGAGTACGTAGATGTCGCCCTGTTTGGTCGAAGCGACAAGCGCGGGAACCACTGTGCCATCGGATTTTGTCATGTCGAAAAGAACGGGCTGCGCCGGAACGTCCATGTCCCATAGATCGTGATGGACGAATTGCTGTACCCATTTGAGCTGGCCGGTGTTGATGTCCAACGCAACGACCGAGGAGGAAAAGCGCTCGACATTTGCGCTGCGGCCCATCCCGAGCTGATCGGGGACCTGATTGCCGAGCGGAATATAGACCATGCCCAAGGCTTCATCGACGCTGAACACCGACCAGCTATTGGGCGAGTTGGTAGTGTAGGTCTGACCGGCCAGGAGGGGCGTCGTCTGGTCGGGGTTGCCGGAGTCCCAGTTCCAGAGCAGTGCGCCGGTCCTGATATCGAAGGCGCGGATGACGCCGGATTGCTCCTGAGTGGAATAGTTGTCGTTGACGGCCCCGCCGACGATCAGCTTATCCGCGACGGCAACGGGCGGCGAGGTCGAGTAGTAGTAGCCGGCCGGGTTGTACTTCATTCCAGCTTCTAGATGGAGTGCACCCTGGTTGGCAAAGCTCGTACAGATCTTGCCATTGGCGGCATCGAGCGCGATCAGCCGCGCGTCGGACGTGGGCAGATAGACGCGGTCGGCGCAGGGTGTTCCGGCCGTCGCCGTTTGATCGTGGTAGTAGGTGACACCACGGCATGTCTGATGTTGGCGATCCGGATTCATGCCGGAATTGGCGTCGAATTTCCATTTCTCCTTGCCGGTTTGCGCATCGAGCGCGATCGCCAGATTGTGTGGCGTACACAGGTAGAGGGTGTCGCCGACCTTGAGCGGCGTCACCTGATAGGTCGTCTCGCCGACATCGTCCGGGCGCTTTACGTCGCCGGTTTGATACCGCCAGATTTCCTTCAGATTGGCGACGTTCTGGACATTGATCTGATCGAGCGGCGAATAGCGCTGGCCGAAAGGTGTCCGGCCATATTGATGCCATTCGCTATCCGCTACGTCGCCGCCCATCGGCGCATTAGCCGCAACCGTCGTCGGCAGCTCGCCTGAATGATCATGCGGATCGGTGGTCATCGAATAGATCGCGACGAGGATGGAGACGATCAGCGGTACGGCAAGTGGCCAGGGATTTGCGGCGTAGTCGACGCCCGCCGGGCTGCGGAAACCGAGTGGACGCCTGATCCAGGGCGTGAGCATCCAGAGCCCGATCAGGATGATGAGGCCGCCCCGCGGGCCGAGCTGCCACCAATCGAAGCCCACCTCCCATATGGCCCAGAGGAGTGCGGCGAGCACGAGGATTGCATAGAGCCAAAGGGCAGCCGGTTTGCGCATGAACAGCAAAAGCGCGGTGGCGATGAACATCAGGCCGGCAAAGAGATAGAAGAAACTGCCGCCGAGCAGGACAAGCCATAGTCCGCCGCCGCCGAGCCATAAGCCGATGATCGCCAGAAGTGCCGATGTGATAAGAATGGCCATGATCTACTCCAGTCTCTATCCGCTTGTTGGCGGCGATTGATCGAGCGCAGGCGACGACGATCGGTCAGGATCCGCTTGCGGATCACACCCGGCGAAGCTGAAACTCGGGAGAGTGAGGGTGGAAACGATATCGATTGGGGTCGCCGATTTTGGATCGATCCATGAAGACCTCCAAAACAAAATCTTAAGTTGAACGTAAGGCCAGCGGAAATGTTCCGCGCAAAGCGAGCACCTTTGTTGGCGCGCTGAAATTGCTCGGCTCACCCAAATTGATTAACGATCGTAGTTAATTTTTTAATAATTTTGTGTTTACTCATGGAACTAAGCGCGGGACTAATCGTTTCCGCGCGGCACCGGAGGAAACATGATGAATTTCAAAATCGTCACCGCTCAGTCCGAAGTGGAAACCGAGGACACCGGAACCTATCCAGATGGCATGATGGAGCGCGATCGTATCGACTTTTCCTCAAGTCGGGAAAAACTTAACCGCAGATCTCACGAGCGCGACTACGGTGCCGGCAAAAAGCTTGCGCCTATCCCGGTCGGCTACGTGTGAGCCGGCCATCCATTGATACCTTGATGGTTCGAGAGCAGGTCTCTCGGGCAACGATCGCCGCAGCTTTTGCCCTTCGGCCTTTACTCAGGCCGGTCGTCAAATGTACAGCGCCGCCATTTTACGCCACGCGCCTGCCCGATGGGCACGGCCGCCCCAGACATGCAGTTGATGACCGACCTGTTTGTCGACGAGAAGCTGGCTTAGGTGGCGGTTGTTGTCGAGGAAGGGATCTGCGTCCCCGATGGTGAGGACGATGTCGACCTGACGTAGACTTTCGAGCCGGCATTCGCAGGAAAGCCCTGGAAGGAAGTGCGTCGGCGTGTGGAAGTAGACATTGTCGTCGTAGTATCCCTCGAACAGGTCGCCGAAGTATTCGACCTTCATCGTGAGATCGTAGCGGCCGGAAAAGGCGACGAGCTTGCGAAAGAGGTGAGGGTGGCGAAAGACCAAGCTGGCCGCCTGGAAGGCGCCGAGGCTGCAGCCGTGTACGATGGTGCAGTCATGAGGATTTTTCTGCGCCATCAGCGGCAGAACTTCGTTCAGAATATATTCCTCGAAGGCGGCGTGCCGGCGAATGCGGTCGGCCGGATGCTGTCGCGATCCGTAGAAGGTCTCGGCGGCCAGACCCTCGATACAATAAAGCTGGAGATGACCGGCCTGCAATTTGTCGGCTAGGCTGGCGACGATGCCAAGCTGCTCATACTCCCAGAAACGCCCGTCTCTCGTCGGAAACATCAATACCTTGGCGCCGGCATGGCCGAACACCAGCAGCTCCATGTCTCGATGCAGGCGCTGGCTATACCAGCGCAGGTATTCCCGGTTCATGGCACCTAAAAAATCGTTCGACTTTTTCGCGAAGCACCGCTTGTTGCTCGGTGCTGCCAACATAGTCGAAGTGACCGGCGTCCAGGATGAAGATTTCGTTAAACTTTGGCAGCGCGTTCGCCACCGCGAACTGGCAGGGCGGCGCTACCGCGGGATCGAAGAGGGCTGCTGCGACGAGCATTGGTACCTTGATACGGGCCGCCGCGTTTGCGGCATCGAACAGGCGCAGGGTTTCGAACACGCTTCCATGCTTCTTCTCGTACGCCTGGACGGATTGCGCGCTGCCGATCGTCGGCAAGCTCAGCCATAGCGACCTGTGCCCGAAGGTCGGTACGATGAGATGCCCGCGATCGATCCGGCTGTCGAAGGGGATTGCCAGCGCCCCGATACCGCCGCCGAAGCTGATGCCGCTGTAGCCAATATGCCCCTCAAGCCAGGGATAAAGGGCAATAAGCGTCGAGACGGCGAGCCACAGATCGTCGACGCAGCCGCCGATGATATAGGAATCGGGTTTTTCGATACCGTAAAGCACATGCCCGCCAGGATCGGCTGGAATCGGCGGACGAGCGCTGAGGGAGAGGCCGCGAGAGCAAGGAAACAGTATGGCCGTCTCTTCCACCGACAAATCGAAGTCGGGCATATCCCGCCCGCCATAGCCATGTCCCACGACAAGGCCACGCCGCACCGCCCCGGTGCGGGGAAGAAGCAGCCAGCCGCTGATCCGAAACGTGCCAGTCGACCTATAGGTCACGTCGAGAACATGCCAGTCGGGATGCTGGATTTTGCTGCGGCGGAGTTTCGGCTGGGGATCGACCGCGATGGCGCGCCGATACCGCTCGGTCCAAAAATCATCGAAACCGGAGATTTCCTCGGGCGGCTTGATCGCCAGGAGCTGCTCGAGCTGCATGCCATAGGTCGGATCGAAGGCGAAGGGGTGTGTCGTTGGAACGCTCATCTTGTGCTTGTCCCGCGAAAGGATTGGCGAGGCAAGACTGGAACCTCGGCAATGCCCGCAAAACCATGTCATCTGCCACAGCGTTCAGGCTGCGAGATGTCGAACGACTGAATAGAATTCATCTTTCTTTCGATCGCATTAGAAGTCGTGGGCGCAGAGTGCTAAAGTTCTCTTATTTCCCTTGTAAGCGCGGTTTCCGGAACCAGATCAAATTTCGCCGGACGCTAGAGGGTTTCGGCATCTATCCGGACGGTCGTCCGGCCCGGTCACGGGGCATTGATCATCATTGTTTGCCATGGAGGAGAGCATGACGTTTCGACCGCTTCACGATCGCATTCTCGTTCGCCGCGTCGAATCTGAAGAAAAGACGAAGGGCGGCATCATCATCCCCGACACTGCCAAGGAGAAGCCGCAGGAAGGCGAAGTCATCGCCGTCGGCTCTGGCGCACGCAACGAGGCCGGCCAAGTCCAACCGCTCGATGTCAAGGCCGGCGACCGCATCCTGTTCGGGAAATGGTCCGGTACCGAGATCAAGATCGACAATGAAGACCTGCTGATCATGAAAGAAACCGACGTCCTGGGCATCATCGAGTTTCCGGCGGAAGACCAGAGGTCTGCCTGAGCCGTCTTCTTTCAAGCATCAGTCAAAACTGCGCTGCCTATGGAGGAGTAAAAAATGGCTGCCAAAGAAGTCAAATTTCACACCGACGCCCGTGAACGCATGCTGAGGGGGGTGGATATTCTCGCCAACGCGGTCAAGGTGACGCTCGGTCCGAAGGGCCGCAACGTCGTCATCGACAAGTCCTACGGCGCTCCGCGCATCACCAAGGATGGCGTCACCGTCGCCAAGGAAATCGAACTCGAAGACAAGTTCGAAAACATGGGCGCACAGATGCTGCGGGAGGTCGCCTCCAGAACCAGCGATATCGCTGGCGATGGCACCACGACCGCAACCGTTCTCGCCCAGGCCATCGTTCGCGAAGGCGCCAAGGCTGTTGCAGCCGGCATGAACCCGATGGACCTGAAGCGCGGCATCGACCTCGCCGTCGACGCCGTCGTCAAGGAACTGAAGACAAACGCCCGCAAGATCTCCAACAATTCCGAAATCGTTCAGGTCGGCACCATCTCTGCCAATGGCGACCCGGAAATCGGGCGCTATCTGGCGGAAGCCATGCAGAAGGTCGGCAATGAAGGCGTGATCACCGTCGAAGAAGCCAAGACGGCTGAAACCGAACTCGAAGTCGTCGAAGGCATGCAGTTCGATCGCGGCTATCTCAGCCCCTACTTCGTGACCAACCCGGACAAGATGCGGGCGGAACTGGAAGACCCATATATCCTGATCCATGAGAAGAAGCTCTCCAACCTTCAGGCCATGCTGCCGATCCTCGAGGCTGTGGTGCAATCGAGTAGCCCGTTACTGATCATTGCCGAGGACGTCGAAGGCGAAGCGCTGGCAACGCTCGTCGTCAACAAGCTGCGCGGTGGTCTGAAGATCGCTGCTGTCAAGGCTCCGGGCTTCGGCGATCGCCGCAAGGCCATGCTGGAAGATATCGCCATCCTGACGGGCGGTAGCGTCATCTCCGAAGACCTCGGCATCAAGCTGGAAAACGTCACGCTCAACATGCTCGGCCGTTCCAAGAAGGTGATGATCGAGAAGGAGAACACCACCATCATCGATGGTGCCGGATCGAAGGGCGAGATCGAGGCGCGTGTGACGCAGATTCGTGGTCAGATCGAGGAAACCACCGCCGACTACGACCGCGAAAAGCTGCAGGAACGCCTTGCCAAGCTCGCTGGCGGCGTTGCCGTCATCCGCGTCGGCGGCTCGACCGAAATCGAGGTGAAGGAAAAGAAGGATCGCGTCGACGATGCACTGCATGCGACGCGTGCGGCCGTTGAGGAAGGTATCCTGCCGGGCGGTGGCGTGGCGCTGATGCGCGCGGTCAAATCGCTCGACGGGCTCAAGGCCGAAAACGAAGACCAGCGCGTCGGTGTCGAGATCGTCCGCCGGGCGATCGAGGCGCCCGTCCGCCAGATTGCCGAGAATTCCGGCGCCGAGGGCTCCATCATCGTCGGCAGGTTGCGCGAGACGGCCGATTTTTCGTTCGGCTGGAACGCTCAGACCAGTGAGTATGGCGATCTCTACGCCATGGGTGTGATCGACCCTGCCAAGGTCGTGCGCACGGCGCTGCAGGATGCAGCCTCCATTGCTGGGCTGTTGGTGACGACGGAAGCGATGATCGCCGAGAAGCCGAAGAAGGGCTCCGCGCCAGCTCTGCCGCCCGGCGCCGGAATGGACTTCTGAGGATTGCGATGGTGGCTCGCCCGATCGGGCGGGCCATTGTCGGCGCAGATTGGGAGGAGGTTCGAACAATCGTTGGGCTATGCAAGCCTAACTTACAATGGAGCTAGTTGCTTCCATCGTTCTTGCGCGCTTTGGCGCTGTCATTGCTGGATGACGAGATTGTTTTGCCGTCAGGCTGTTGACCGAAATAGGTTCCGCCAAGATGACCGCCGGCGCTGGTGTTTTTCACTTGGCGTTCGGCTCGCTTCTGGAGCTTATGAACGTCGCTTTTGCTCATTTTTGTCTCCGTTGTTCAAGTCGTACACTTGAACAACTGGTGCGGACAGGATGGGTTCCCCAGATTTTTGAGATCGAACCTTCACGCTAAGGTGAGCGAGCCGCCGCGAAAGTCGGCTGGTGTCGGCACCATGGCCGCGTCGTCCCCCTATTGGTCGGCGCCGAAAAAGGCCAGCCGGGTAAGCGCCGTATAATGCGATTCCGACACCATAAGGGCGACGAAGACAAGCACCAGGACTGGCGGAACCAGAATAGCGTAGATCAACGCTAACCGTTCCCAGGCCATGTGCATGAAAACGGCAACGATCAGCCCCGCCTTGAGGATCATGAACAGCAGGATCAGAAACCATCTGAGATAGCCCTGTATGCCGAGATAGTCGACGAGATAGGAGAAGGTGCTGAGGACGAAGAGCAGCCCCCAGACCACCATATACAGTCTTATCGGATGCTGCTGTCCTGAATGTGCCTGCGTCTGTGCCATGATGCCATCCTCACCACAGATAGAAGAATGCAAAGATGAATACCCAGACGAGATCGACGAAGTGCCAATAAAGCCCCATGATCTCGACGATTTCATAATGGCCCTTGCGGCTGGTGAAAAATCCTCGTCTTCCGTGATCGAAATCTCCGCGCCATACCTTGCGTGCGATGATGAGGAGAAAAATGACGCCGATCGAGACGTGGGTGCCGTGAAAGCCGGTAATCATGAAAAAGGAGGAGCCAAACTGTGCCGCACCCCAGGGATTTCCCCAGGGGCGAACCCCTTCCGTGATCAGTTTGGTCCATTCGAATGCCTGCATTCCGACGAATGTCGCGCCGAGAGCCGCTGTCGCCAGCATCAGCACAGCCGTCTTGCGCCGATCGCGGCGGTATCCGAAGTTGACGGCCATGGCCATCGTGCCGCTGCTGCTGATGAGGACGAAGGTCATGATAGCGATCAGGATCAGCGGGATTTCCTGGCCGCCGATCCTTAGGGCGAAAACCTCGCTGGGATTGGGCCAGGGAACGTTCGTCGACATGCGCGCCGTCATATAGGCCAGCAGAAAACACCCGAAAATGAAGGTGTCGCTGAGGAGGAATATCCACATCATCGCCTTGCCCCAGGAGACGTTCTTGAACGCCCGCTGGTCCGATGACAGATCGGCCGCGACGCCGCGCAGTCCCGTCGGCCGCAGAAGTGGATCGTGTACCGGTCTTTCTATGGATTCGGTCATCGTCGAAGCTCCTCAGGTGACCAATTGACGGCAGAGATCGGCGAAACTATTGGCCCAGCCGGCAAAAAGCGCAAAAAGGACCAGCCAGACAACGAGCATGAAATGCCAGTAGATGGCGCAGAGATCGACGCTCAGGCGCACTCTCGCCTGCCCGACGTTGCCTTGGGCACGGATTGTCGTGCGCCCGAGCACGAAAAGCCCGCCAAGAATGTGCAGGCCGTGCAGCCCGGTAATCATGTAGAAGAAGCTGTTCGATGGATTGTCGGCGAGCACATAGCCCGCCGCAACCAATTGCCGCCACGCCAAAACCTGCCCGACAAGGAAAAGAACGGCGAGCACCAAAGCCACCGCAAGAGCCGTGTTCAGCATCTCGCTGCGGTCAAGACGGGCTTCGGTTTTCGCCCATTGCAGGGCGACGCTACTGGCGGCAAGGGCGGCCGTATTCACCCAAAGCAGCCGAGGGATGGGAATGCTCCACCAATCGGAGCCGCTGAGGCGTGTCAAGTAGGCGCTGATGAGGAGCGCGAATAAGGCGCCGACGACGGCGAGAAAGATGCCGAGACCGACTTTTGCCGTTGTCTCCGACGATCCCCGCATCTCCGGCGCATCGTCCACCAAGCCCGTTTCCAACCAGGGCTTCGAGGTCAGCCTCTGCCGCGCCATCCACCAGGCGATGATGCAGGCAATCCCCGCCATGAAGATGAGAATGGCGCTCATGACGACGCCCTTTCGGGCAATCGGCTTGGCGCCGGCTGGTTCTGCGGAATGAAGTCCTGATCCGCGCCGGGCACACTGTAATCATAGGGCCAGCGATAGACGATCGGCAGCTCCTTGCCCCAATTTCCATGCGCAGGCGGCGTTTGCGGCGTCTGCCATTCCAATGTCGTTGCCCGCCAGGGATTGCCGCCCGCCTGCCGGCCCCAGCGTAGGCTCCAGGCGAGATTGAACAGGAAGAGAATCTGTGCAGCGCCGACGATCAGCGCGGCGACGGTGATGAACATGTTCAGCGTATGCGCTGACGGCGGAATGAAGGCCGTTTCGCCGAGCTCGTAATAGCGGCGCGGCACCCCCATCAGACCGAGATAGTGCATCGGGAAGAAGATCGCATAGGCGCCGAGGAAGGTGATCCAGAAGTGGATATGGCCCATCGTCACGTTCAGCATGCGCCCGGTGACTTTCGGATACCAATGGTGGATTGCGCCGAAGATCACCAGGATCGGCGCGACCCCCATCACCATGTGGAAATGGGCGACGACGAACATGGTGTCTGACAGCGGCACGTCGACGACGACATTGCCGAGAAAGAGGCCGGTCAGCCCGCCATTGATGAAGGTGACGATGAAGGCCAGAGCAAACAGCATCGGCATTGTCAGATGGATATCGCCGCGCCAGAGCGTCAGTACCCAGTTATAGACCTTGATTGCCGTCGGAATGGCGATGATCAAAGTCGTGGTCGCAAAAAAGAACCCGAAGTTCGGGTTCATGCCGCTGACATACATGTGATGCGCCCATACGACGAAGCTCAGCGCTGCGATGATGACGATCGCCCAAACCATCATCCGATAGCCGAAGATGTTCTTGCGCGCATGCGTGCTGATCAGATCCGAGACGATGCCGAAGGCTGGAAGTGCAACGATATAGACTTCGGGGTGACCGAAGAACCAGAAGAGATGCTGGAACAGGATGGGGCTGCCGCCCCCTTGCTGCAACTGCTGGCCCATCTCGACGATGGCAGGCATGAAGAAGCTCGTGCCGAGCAAGCGGTCGAACAGCATCATGACGGCGGCGACGAAGAGGGCCGGGAAGGCGAGCAGCGCCATGACGGTTGCGGTGAAAATCCCCCATACCGTCAGGGGCATCCGCATCAGGGTCATGCCGCGGGTGCGTCCCTGCAGCACCGTGACGACATAGTTCAGCCCGCCCATGGTAAAGCCGATGATGAACAGGATCAGCGATGACAGCATCAGGATGATGCCCCAGTCACGCCCTCCCGGCGTGCCCGATAGAAGAGCCTGCGGCGGATAGAGCGTCCAGCCGGCGCCCGTCGGTCCGCCGGGCGCGAAAAAGCCGACGACCAGCACGATGACGGCAAGCAGGTAGAGCCAGTAGCTCAGCATATTCGCATAGGGAAACACCATATCGCGCGCGCCGAGCATCAGGGGGATCAGATAGTTGCCGAACCCGCCGAGGAACAGCGCCGTCAGCAGGTAGATCACCATGATCATGCCGTGCATGGTGATGAACTGGTAATAGTGGTCCGCATCGATAAAGGAGAAGTAGCCGGGAAAGCCGAGCTGCAGGCGCATGAGCCAGGACAGCACCAGCGCCACCATGCCGATGGAGATGGCGGTTAGAGAATACTGAATGGCGATGATCTTGGCATCCTGGCTGAAGACATATCTCGTCCACCAGCTTTTCGGATGATAAAGCTCCACATCCTCGACTTCAGCGGGCTGGATGACCTGCTCGGTGCCCGATCCAATATCGACCATATTCCATCCTCCCTGTTCCTTCCGATGCGGCCTTCCTCTTCAGGTACCGGTCGCACTTACTTGGCCGCCGACTTCTCCGCAGACGCCAGCGATTTCGCGAAAGTCGGCTGCTGCTGCAGCCAGGCTTGATAGGCGGTGTCGGTATCGACGACGACCGTGCCGCGCATTTGTGGATGACCGACGCCGCATAGCTCCGCGCAGAGAACCTCGAAGGTTCCCGTCCGCGTCGGCGTGAACCAATAATAGGTGACCGTGCCGGGGATCATATCCATCTTGGCCCGGAACTCCGGCACGTAGAAATCGTGCAGCACGTCGATCGAGCGCAGCAGCACCTTCACCGACTTGCCGGCCGGTATATGCAGTTCGCCACCCTCGACGATAACGTCATCCAGGCCCGCAGGATCATTCTTGTCCAGACCGAGCGGGTTGTCCGGAGTGACGTCGCGCGTATTCGCCCGCCCAAGCCGCCCGTCCGCCCCCGGCAGCCGGAAGCTCCATTGCCATTGCTGACTGACGACTTCGACCTCGCTGGCATCGGCGGGGACCGTGACGAATTGTTTCCACACGAAGAGGCCCGGCGCGAGCATTGCCGCGACGCCGATCGCGGTTCCGGCGGCAAGCCACCATTCCAACCGCTTGTTTTCGGGCTGGTATGCCGCCTGGTTTCCGGCGCGGTGCCTGAAACGGAAGACGCAATAGGCAACGAACAGCACGACGACGGTGAAGACGACGCCGGTGATCCAGAACGTGATGATAATCGTGTTGTCGATATAGCTCCAATTGGAAGCGATCGGCGTCCACCACCAAGGGCTCAGCAGGTGGAACGTGATCGATCCCACTACCAGTAGAACGAGAACCAATACGACAGCCATCGTCTCCTCCCTGACCCGGCCGAGCGTTTCCACAATCCCATCGCGAAACGTTTTAGTATTATCTCATGAACAAATCACACGGGCAATTGCAGCAACGGCAGCTGTTCATCCGGCGAACCACACGGGGCATATCAACGCCGCGGGCCGGATCGGCGGCGTCCATCATTGAGCCGAGCTCCCGCCGATCCGACGGCGACATAGAAAACAGCTCATCCGCATCAGGCATCTCGCTATTTGGAATATTGCTTCAGATAGGCGATCAGATTGGTAATCTCGGTGTCATCCTTTATCCCGGTGAAGGTCATCTTCGTGCCCTTCACCTTTGCCTGGGGCGCATGCAAATAGTCGCGCAGCGACGTCTCGTTCCATACCAGGCCATCCTTGCCCGCCTGCTGCATGGCGGGCGAATAGGCGAAATTTGGATGTGTTCCGGCCGTCCTGCCGAACAAGCCGTTCAGCGAAGGGCCGACTTTGTTCTGATCGGTTTCGGCGATATGACAGATGGCGCATTTCTTGAAGACGGTGGCGCCGGCCGTGGCGTCACCCTCCTGCGCGAGGGCATCAAGCGGTAGAGCAAAGGCGAAAAGCAGACAGATCGGAAGAAAACGGTAAGACATGGCAATCCTCATTCTCTTCATCGCTATCCCAACCAAGGCGACTGCCATCTGACAGTTCGCAACGGCTTGGAGGATGATCCCACGGAAAATTTTCTTGTGAATTCAAAGCGTGCGGTTCGGATAGGCGGAGGCAATCAATTTTCGATATAAATGCCAGGTCGGATGCCCGAGGATGGGCATGACGACAAAGCTGGCAAAGATCGGGATCGTGCCGACGACGAGCAGCGCCGCGACGATCAATCCCAAAAGCGCGGCCGGCCATGACATGAAACGCCGCCACAGCAGCTCTCCTCCACCACCACGATCCGGCTAACAGTGCGAAGATGCCCGGCAAATTTCTACCGACACGTCAAACCGCAACCGGTAGTCTAGTTTTATCAAATCTCTTTGCCTTTGTCGCCTATTCCTTAAATTAGATGTTCGTCATTTCTTGTGGTAACGATCAAGCAGGGACATATGATCTCAAGCAGCCCATAAGGCGCCGTAGCGAACTCGTCGCAGGCGTTCATTCAGGATGCCGCTACCCTTGTCGCGAATTTTGAGGTTTCAGAGGGAGGCCGAGGCCTGCTTCAGGTGCAGCCCACAGTTCATTCTACTGAGCTGCCGCCGCGCAATGGCTGGAAAAACACCACGCCCTGAGAGAGTCATGCATCGTCAGATGGGAAATCCGATATGGAAGATCAAAAATTCAGAATGGCACTCGAACAGCATTGGGCCGCTTCGGACGCCGGGGATTTCGAACTGGAACATGAAATTTATCAGGACAACGCTCTCCTCGAATATCCTCAGTCCGGCGAGCGGATCCACGGTCGTCGAAAGATTCAGGAAAGCCGGTTCGCTCAACCAAACAAGAAGCGCTTCAGCGTCCGCCGCATCGTTKGCAGCGGCGAACTCTGGGTTACGGAATTCGTCCTCACCTACGATGGCATGCCTTCCCACGCCGTAAGCATCATGGAACTCACGGATGGTCTTGTGGCGAAAGAGACCCAATACTTCGCGAATCCTTTTGATCCGGCGCAGTCGCGCGCGCACCTGGTCGATCGATAATGGGCAATCGTGTTGATTGGGGAGCACGGAGTTGATCTTGTCCCCAGCTACAGGAAAAGGGTTCTCTTCCGCACCAAGTACGAAAGTTCGACGCTGCGCGACTATCTGGGCGTTTCACGCCTAGCTCTCGCGTAACTTTTCAGAGCCGGCAAGTTGCAGATCGCCGTCCGCAGTTCGATTCTCATCAACTGCAATGCACACGTCGAGTGACCGGGTTCGGTTCTGCTCCCGTCAAGGGCTGGATAGGCGGATCGGCATCTTCTTCGAAATAGCATATCCGTCCAAATGACATCAGAGCATCGCGGCCGTAGCCACATACCCACATATGTGCTAATGTGGGTCTCCATAGTTCAGGAACACGTGAGATGAGCCGATTGACGATCGACATAACGGACCAGCAACATCAAAGCTTAAAGGCGCTGGCGGCTTTGCAGGGCAAGACAATCAAGCAGTATGCACTCGAGCGCCTCTTTCCCGGAGACACAGATGGAGAACGAGCCTGGGAGGAGCTGAAGACGTTAATGAACACGCGCATCAATGAAGGGCTCGCCGGAAAACTGTCGACCAAAACCGTAAGCGAGATCCTCGACGAGGAGATTGCCGAGGGTCGTGCTTGACGGCCTACATTCTTACCGCAGAGGCGGAATCTGATCTACGTTCGGTAATCCGCTACACACGAGCTCAATGGAGTGCCGCCCACGTACGCCGCTACGTCTCGGCGTTGGAGCGAGGTATCGCAAACCTTGCCGTGGGCAAAGCTCCTTTCAAGGATATGAGCGCGCTTTATCCGGCGTTACGAATGGCGCGATGCGAACATCACTACGTCTTTTGTCTGCTTCGAGAGGAGGCGCCTGCCCTTATCGTGGCAATTCTTCATGAACGCATGGATCTCATGAAGCGTTTGGCTGCTCGTCTGAACGAATGATTTTTGGACGAAGGCGAGATGGCCCGAGCGAAAGGCCAATAAATCGTTGTTGTCGAGTGGTTCAAAGGGGGATCGCCTGTTCTGATCCCTCAAGAGCGAGAGATCGGAAAAATCCGGAAGCCTCGGCAGCACCATTTAGGTGTTTAGTTGCGTGCATTGCCCGGTGTATGCAGTGAAGCGCCTGCCTTTTCGGCCGCCGCCTGCAGGCGCTTGTCACTGGTCCATAACGCCGCTCGCCGATCAAGCAGTATCGAGGCGAGCAAATGGGCATCTGTATAGCCGATGCCCATACTGAAAATGCCATGGCGATCAATCATTGTCATCACTTCGTCGTGCGTTGCGACGAACGCTTGGCGCTGGGCCGCCAGGAAAGCTAGTCTAAGGCTCGAAGGCTTCCTTCAGGCCGAAGCTCTTGCGCTCTCGCAGATCGAGATCCGCTTCGATGTGCGAAATATGGTGGAGCATGAGATGGCACGCCGTCTCGATATCGTTGCGCTCGATGGCAGCGATGATGTCGCCATGTTCCGCATGGCCGCAGCTCGACGCGCTCGACTGGCCGTAGAGCGCGATCACGAGCGACGAGCGGGCGACGAGCTCTTCCATGAAGCGCTGCATGATCAAATTGCCGGAGATCGAGGCGAGCATAAGATGAAAATCGCCCGACGCCTTGATTTCGGCGCGGCGCGCGGACTGGCCGCGCTCGTTCATGAGCCGGCCTTCCTCAAGCAGAAGCTGCTTCAGGTGTTGAACCTCTGAGGGCGTGATCCTTCTTGCCGCTTCGCTGAGAATGCCGGGCTCCACCAGACGGCGGGCAGCGAAGATCTGCCGGGCTTCGTCTGGAGAAGGATAGGCTACGAAAGCGCCACGGTTCTTCTCGACGCTGACAAGTCCTTCATAGGAGAGGGCCTGCAAGGCGGCGCGCGCCAGCGTCCGGCTGACGTTGAAGAGATTGCCGACATCGCTTTCCGAAAGTTTCGTGCCTGGCGAAAGCCTGCGCTMGACGATCGCTTCGCGAATGGCGTCGCGGATCTGCTGCGCACCGGTTTCAGTGGAATCGGAGGTTGTCTGAAGCGCGTCGACTGTGGAGGTCATGAAATCGGATACCTGATAATCGGCGTGATGGTATCCGTATTCCTTACAAAAGTTAAATGGAATTTGCCTCAAAATGGCGGTTAAATTGTATACGATTTTATGCCGATATTGCAGACAAAAGCCTATTTCGTGTGCAGACGAGTGTTTACCTCTCCCGAGGCAATTTTCTGAGTTTGCCGCAAAAAATCATGATTCACAAAGAGTTGGTGCGCTGCACCAGAATTGGCACGGCAGATGCATTGTCTTTCTCAAACAGAGGAAGACACGATGTCGAAAGCGGCAGAGATCGATATAGCATCCGTTTCGAAGGTCTATGGCACGACGACCGCCGTGCATGCGATCAGCCTGAAGATTCCGGCCGGCTCCTATTGCTGCTTTCTAGGGCCGTCCGGCTGCGGCAAGACATCGACCCTTCGCATGATCGCCGGTCATGAAAGCATTTCGTCGGGCGATATCCGCCTCGGAAACATCGTTGTCACCGATTTCCCGCCTGCCAAGCGCGGCACGGCGATGATGTTTCAATCCTATGCGCTCTTTCCCCATCTCGACCTCATCGACAATGTCGCTTTCAGCCTGAAGATGAAGGGCGTGGACAAGGACGAGCGCCGGGCCAAGGCGCTTGACATGCTGAAGCTGATGCAGATGGAGGCCTACGCCACGCGGCGTCCGGCGCAGCTTTCCGGCGGGCAGCAGCAACGTGTGGCGCTTGCCCGCGCGCTGATTACAGACCCCGAGGCCCTGCTGCTCGACGAGCCGCTGTCGGCGCTCGATCCGTTCCTGAAGATCCGCATGCGTGCAGAGCTGAAGAAGCTGCAGAAGACGCTCGGGATCACCTTCGTGCATGTGACGCACAGCCAGGAAGAGGCCATGGCGCTCGCCGATATCATCGTCATCATGAACGATGGCAGGATCGAGCAGGCCGCCGCGCCGCGTCAGGTCTTCGAGCGTCCGGCGACGGCCTTCGTCGCTCGCTTCATGGGGGACCACAACGTCCTCTCCGGGCGGGTTACGTCCAGTGAAGATGGCGTTCTGACGATGACAGCTCCCGAGGGGCAGACATTTTCCGTGCGCGGAACCGGCAGGGAGGTGGGCGAGGCTGTCGATATCGGCATTCGCACTGACCGCGTGAGCCTGCAGGAGGCCTCCGAAAAGGCCCTCGGCTTCAATGGCATCGTCTCCAACATCGAATATCGCGGCGCGTCGGTGAAAATCACCGTCATCGGCGCGGGCAGCGACGACTTCACGGTCATCGCGAGCGACGGCGATTATTTCGCCAAACCCGTATCGGTCGGCGATGCGGTGTCTCTGAGCTGGGCCTTGGAGGACGCAATCCTCCTTGGCCGGGCTTCCGCATGAATTTCAAGCATCACAAAAGGGGAACTGACATGACGACTGAAACGAAGACGACCAAGGCGGTAAAGGGAATCTCCCGACGCTCACTATTGAAGACCGGCGCTGCCGCCGCCGGCGCGATCGCAGGCTCCGGCCTCATCACCGGCTTTCCGACGATCTGGGCGCAATCCAACATCACGCTTCGCCAGTTCGGCACCGGCGTTTCGAACATCAATGCGATCGCCGAGAAATGCAAGGCCGATCTCGGCATCACGCTGGAGATGACGGCGACCGATTCCGACGCCGCCGCCCAGCGCGCCGTTACCCAGCCGGACAGCTATGACATTGCCGACATCGAATACTGGATCGCCAAGAAGGTCTTCCCGACCGGCGTCATGCAGCCGATGGACGTCAAGAAGCTCAAATATTTCGACAAGATCGTGCCGCTGTTCATCAACGGCAAGCTGAAGCCGGACAGCGTCATCGCCCAGGGCACGGCGCCGCACACGGTCGGCTTCGTCGAAGCGCAGGGCTCCAAGAAATTCGCCAAGGAGCCGACGCAGTGGATGACGATGGTTCCGACCATCTACAACGCCGACACGTTGGGTGTCCGTCCGGACTTGACCGGCCGCCCGATCACGAGCTGGGCCGACATTCTCGATCCCGCATTCAAGGGCAAGACCGCGATCCTCAACATCCCGTCGATCGGTATCATGGATGCCGCGATGATCATGGAAGCTGCCGGCAAGATCAAATATGCCGACAAGGGCAACATGACGAAGGCGGAGATCGACAAGACGATCGACTTCCTGATCAAGACCAAGGGTGACGGCCAGTTCCGCGCCTTCTGGAAGTCGTTCGACGAAAGCGTCAACCTGATGGCGTCGGGCGAAGTCGTCATCCAGTCGATGTGGTCGCCGGCCGTCGCTGCCGTTCGTTCCAAGGGTATTGCCTGCACCTTCCAGCCGCTAAAGGAAGGTTATCGCGCCTGGGGCGGCGGCCTTGGCCTCGCCTCGCATCTCAAGGGCGCGCAGCTCGATGCAGCCTATGAATATATCAACTGGTACACGTCCGGCTGGGTCGGCGGCTATCTCAACCGCCAGGGCTACTATTCCGCCTGCATGGAAACGGCCAAGCAATTCATGTCGGCCGACGAGTGGGGCTACTGGATCGAAGGCAAACCGGCCCAGGGCGATATCCTGTCTCCGGAAGGCAAGGTTATGGAGAAGGCCGGTGCCGTTCGCGATGGCGGCTCGTTCGAAGCCCGCATGGGCGCGGTTGCCTGCTGGAACTCGGTGATGGACGAAGACCGCTACATGGTCCGCCGCTGGAACGAGTTCATCGCCGCCTAAGCAGCATCGCCCTCAAATCAAATCCTCTCCCCGTAAGCGGGGGGAGGAAGCCGCAAACGGAGAAACCGGAACATGGCGACGATCGCTTCCTCAGAGACGGACCAGGCAGCGCAAAAAGCGGGTGGCGGACGTGGTTTTGGCGTGCCGCTGCGGTTCGTCTCCTATCTGCAGGCGGCGCCGTTGTTTCTGATTCTGGGCTTCTTCTTTCTGCTGCCGATTGCAATGATCGGCGTCGTCAGCTTTTGGGACTATKATTTCGCCGGTCTCTATCCCGCCTTCCTGACCACGAATTACACCGACACGCTGGGTTCGTGGGTCACCTGGAAGACCTATCTCAACACGCTGAAATTTACCGCCATCGTCTGGGCATTGACGCTGGTGATTGGCTTCTGGGTCGCCTATTTCCTCGCCTTCCATATCCGCCGCACGTCGACGCAGATGATCCTCTTCCTGGTCTGCACCGTGCCGTTCATGACGTCGAACATCATCCGCATGATCTCCTGGATCCCGGTGCTCGGGCGCAACGGGCTCGTCAATTCCACCCTGATCCAGATGGGGCTCATCCCGAAGCCGATCGAATGGCTGCTCTATTCCGATTTTGCCGTCGTGCTCGCCATGGTGCATCTCTATACGCTATTCATGGTGACGCCGATCTTCAACACGCTGATGCGCATCGACCGCTCGCTGTTCGAAGCCGCCCGCGATGCCGGCGCCAGCGGCTGGCAGGTCCTTTGGAACGTGGTGATCCCGCTTGCCAAGCCCGGCATGGCGATCGGCACGATCTTCGTCGTCACGCTGGTCATGGCGGATTTTTCGACCGTGCAGGTCATGTCCGGCGGCCAGAGCGCCTCCATCGCGCTGATGATGAAAAACCAGATGTCGCTGCTGCAATATCCGGCTGCGGCTGCCAATGCGGTGGTGCTGCTGATCCTCGTCCTGCTGATGGTTTCCGCCATCCTGCGGATCGTCGATATCCGCAAGGAGCTTTGAGATGAACCGCGAAAAACGCAGCCTGGAATTCTACGTCCTTGCCATCTTTTTCATTGTCTTCGTGCTGTTTCTCTACGGTCCGCTTTCGGCGATCCTCATCCTTTCCTTCCAGGGACCGGATGGCGGCCTGACCTTTCCGTTGAACGGCGTCTCGCTGCATTGGTTCGCAAACCTGTTTGAGAAGCAGGCGGTCGGCGATTTCGGCGCCTCGTTCCGCCGATCGTTCATGCTGGGGTTGATGGTGATGGTCGTCACGGTCGTCGTGTCGTTGCTGGCCGGCCTGGCCTTTCGCCGCCGCTTCCGCGGAGCATCGTTGCTGTTCTACGCGACGGTCGCCAGTCTGGTGGTTCCGTCTATCATCATCTCTCTCGGCATCGGCGTCGTCTTCCAGCAGGGCGGTCTTGCGCCGGCCTGGTATTCCTCGGCCTTCGGCGCGCATCTGACCTGGACGCTGCCTTTCGGCGTGCTGATCATGTTTGCCGTTTTCAACCGTTTTTCGCCGGCTTACGAGGAGGCCGCGCGCGATCTCGGGGCAACTTCGTGGCAGACCTTCCGCCATGTCGTGCTGCCGATGATCGCACCGAGCCTGATCGGCGTCGGCCTATTCGGCTTCACGCTGTCCTATGACGAGTTTGCGCGCACGTTGATGACATCGGGCACCTACAACACCTTGCCGCTCGAAATCTACGGCATGACCACCAACGTCACCACGCCTGTGCTTTATGCGTTGGGAACGGTGACCACTCTCTTTTCCTTCACCATCATTCTCGTGGCGCTCGGCATCATGACCATGCTCGGCCGCCGGCAGGCCAAGAAAAGCTGACATCATGCGTTTATTGCTTATCAATCCGAACACTAGCGCGTCGATGACCGAGAAGGCTGCGATTGCCGCCCGGGCTGTTGCTGCGTCCGGGACGGAAATTATCGCCGCCACGTCACGGATGGGTCCAGCCTCCATCGAGGGATATTATGACGGTGCGCTTGCCGTTCCCGGCCTGCTGAGCGAACTGAGGGAACGCCGGATAATGGGCTACGAGGCGGCGATCATCGCCTGTTTCGATGATACCGGCCTTGAAGCCGCGCGAGCGTTTTCGGATGTCCCCATTCTGGGGCTTTGCGAATCCGCCGTCGCGACCGCCGGCTTTCTCGCCCAGCGCTTCACGGTCGTGACGACGCTGGAGCGTTCGCGCATCCTGATCGACAATCTCGTTCAGCGTTACGGCATGGGTGGGCGGGCGAAAGTGCGCGCTTCCGATATCGCCGTGCTGGAACTCGAGGATGCCGTCTCTGGCGCAATCGGCAAGTTACGGGCGGAAATCGAACGGGCGCTCGACGAGGACGGGGCGGAGGCGATCGTGCTCGGCTGCGCCGGAATGACTKATCTTGCGCGCGAGTTACAGGCGATCTACGGCGTGCCGGTGATCGACGGCGTCGCGGCGGCGGTCAAACAGGCGGAAGCACTGGTGTCGCTCGGCCTTTCCACCAGCAAGCGCGGCTCCTATGCCTCACCGCTGCCCAAGCCCTTCATCGGCGCGATGAGCGATTTCGCACCGGTGTGAGCCTGCAGTCTCGGCCGGCTTGCGCGGCACGGCGTCGATCAAAAGTCAGCGCTATTTTCAACCGGTCACGGGCGCAGATCGGTGCTGGGGGCGCAGATCCAGATTGGGCAATTGCGCTTGTCCTTCGACGGCACCGAGCTTCGTTCACCGAAGCCGTTGCCGAGGCAGACATCGGAATTGGCGACGGCGCGATCATAGAGCAGGCCACCGGAGCCCCGGGTTGACGGATATTGCAGGATGACCGCGCGGTTTGCCTGAACGAAGGATTGGACTTCGGCGCACGACCTCGTGGCCGTCTGCAGCCGCTGGATTGCGGCTACCGGAGAGGCGGCGAAGACCGCGAACGCGGCAAGCACTATGATTTGAGCTTTCATCTACGTTCTCCCTCTGTAGCCGGCGAACTTTCCCATCAATCCAGTCGGCCGGCACCCCGTTTCTTGCTTTCAAACTTAAGCATCTCCTTTTATGCGCCATCTGTCATCATTCGTGGTGCGAAAGCCTTCGTTCGCCGGACGGATTTGATTGCACGGTAAGAACCGGAGTTTTGACCCCGCCGGATCAGCCTATCCCTTTGCTCAGGTMGTCGATCGAAATCGATGATCCCCGTTGGATACGTCAAAAAGGAAATCCACATGAGCAAAGAAGAAGACAACAAGGCCATCGTCGCGCGTTGGTTCAGCGAATTCTGGGGTGAGACCTGCGACCTGTCTGTCGTTGCCGACCTCGCCGCGCCGGACATGCTGTTGAAATACTCGCTGCACGAGCCGCGTCGCGGCCATGATGACATCAAGGCTTTCATGACCGACTTCCGCACGGCATTCCCGGACCTGAATTTCTGGGGCACCGCCGATCTCATTGCCGAAGGCGACTATGTCGTCGGCCAATGGGAAGGCGGCGGCACGCATACCGGCCCGGCCTTTGCCGACTTTCTGGTCGGATCGCTGCCGGCTGCGACCGGTCGCAAGATGCACTTCACCGGTACCACCATCCTGCGCATAGAGAATGGCAGGATCGCCGAGGAAATCGGCCTTGACGACGGTGTGACGGCCCTCACGCAGCTCGGCCTTATCAAGGCCGCCTGATGCAGGGTCGCCGCCCATCATCCGGGCGGCGACCTCCTGATGATCTCCGGTCACGTAGGAATCGGGTGGCTGTGCGGCTCTTTCGCTGCCAAGAATGATGGACTTACGCCGGAACACACAGGGACGAGTGATATGACCGTGATGCCCAGAAACCGGATGATGTTTACACAAACGGCGGTGGCCGACGATCCGCGTTGGGCGCGGATCGTCGCCCGAGACCGGACCGCTKACGGCTATCTCTGGTATTCGGTGGCAACGACTGGCGTCTATTGCCGACCCTCCTGCCCTTCGCGAACTGCAAACCCCAAGAATGTGCAACTGCATGATTCGCTCGAAGCCGCCAAAGCAACGGGCTTTCGCGCCTGCAAGCGATGCAAGCCGGATAGTCTTTCCGCAGCCGGAGAGAACGCAGCCATCATCGCGCGCATTTGCCGATTGATCGAAGAGAGCGAGGAGGAACCGTCTTTGCACGAACTCGCGGATGCGGCCGGACGCAGCGTCAGCCATTTCCATCGGTTGTTCAAATCGGCAACCGGCCTGACGCCCAAGGACTATGCCTCGGCGCATCGCGCGGCGAAAGTCCGTGAAGGCCTTGCGAACGGCAACAGCGTGACCGAGGCGATCTATGATGCCGGGTTCAATTCGAGCGGGCGCTTCTATGAGAAATCCACCGATATGCTCGGAATGACGCCGACTCACTATCGATCGGGAGGTGCTGATGAAGATATCCGTTTCGCGGTCGGTCAATCGTCGCTGGGTGCGATCCTGGTTGCGTCGAGCAGGAAAGGCGTGGCGTCCATTCTCCTCGGCAGCGATCCCGACGCGCTGCTGCGCGATCTTCAGGATCGTTTTCCCAATGCCAACCTGATCGGTGCCGATGGGGATTATGAGGCCCTTGTGGCGCGTGTCGTCGGCCTAGTGGAGGCGCCAGGTCTTGGGATCGATTTGCCGCTCGACGTTCGCGGTACGGCGTTTCAGCAGCGGGTTTGGCAGGCGCTGCGGGAAATCCCGGCGGGCCGGACCGTCTCCTACGCGGAAATCGCCCGCCGGATCGGCTCGCCCAAGGCGGTGCGCGCCGTTGCCGGAGCATGCGCGGCCAACAATCTGGCTGTCGCAATTCCATGCCATCGGGTGGTGCGAAACGACGGTTCGCTTTCCGGCTACGCCTGGGGCGTGGAGCGAAAACGTGTTCTGCTGGATCGCGAAGCGACCCAAGTTCGCTGAGAGCCGGATGAGCGACGCTTTCGGCTCGCGGTATATCTGGCGCATGCCGCCCGAGCGGGGCAATATGCTGACATGAGTGCTCCCCTTCAGAACCGTGTGACACCCTTCGGCGATATCGTGGCGATCTCGCAACGAGGATTGTTCACAGGCAATCGCGGCATCATCCACGATCCGGCGACGAAAACGCTGCTGAATAAGCGCTGGTCGAGCAAGGCATGGCTGGTTTGCGCTCGCGAATACAAGGGGCGGCGCCGCGATGTCATGGCCAACCGGAGCTGGACCGAGCTCTTTTTTCTGGACGAAGCGGTGGCATTAGCCGCGGGTCACCGTCCCTGCTTCTTCTGCCGGCGGGACGACGCCAAGGCATTTCGCGCGGCATGGGCAGGCGCGAGAGGGCAAGCTGAACCCTCGGTCGGTGCAATGGACGCCGTTCTCCATAGTGAACGCATGGAGCGCGGACGCAAACGGATACATCCGCTTCCCGGACCGCTCTCCGAGCTGCCGGATGGTGCGGTTATCCTGGCATCCGGTGCGGCTTGTACGATCGCCGCCGGTCGCGCCTTTCGTTGGACCGAGCATGGCTATGAACCGCCGGAAAAGCTCATCCACGCCGAAGGCATGTTGACGCCACCTTCCACATTCATGGCCCTTCGCGCCGGCTATCGGCCGATCCTTCATCCCATGATTCGGAAGTAAAATTGTCTTTCCCAGCCGAGACTTGCCGATTTGAAAGCAAGGACCGGAGTGCGGACGGATGGCTTCAGCCCTATTGTCGCCCGCAGCAACGCCCTCATCGATAAGGAGGCTAGATCATGAATGCCCATTCGAAGCTTAGTCCATCGGGCTCTTCAGTCCTGTCCGCAGAAGAGCGCGTCGCTGGGTATAACTGGCAGACGCTGTCGGAGGAGCTGAGCGGGTTCGGCTGCGCGGTCATGGAGAAGCTGCTGTCGCCTGAGGAGTGCCGGGAAATCGCCGGCCTTTATCCGCAGGAAGAGCATTTCCGCAGCCATATTCACATGGCGCGCCATGGGTTCGGCAAAGGCGAATACCGCTATTTCAAATATCCGCTGCCGGATGTGCTTGGCAGTCTGCGCACGGCGCTCTATCCGCGGTTGGCCGAGGTTGCCAGCGATTGGAACATCCGCATGGGCATCGATCAGCGCTATCCTGCAAACCATGCGGCCTTTCTCAAGCAGTGCCATGATCAAGGCCAGACGCGGCCGACGCCGCTGCTGTTGCAATACGTCCCAGGCGACTTCAATTGCCTGCACCAGGACCTCTATGGCGACCTGGCATTCCCGCTGCAGGTGGCAATCCTGCTTTCCGAACCGGGCAAGGATTTCACCGGCGGCGAGTTTGTTCTGACGGAGCAGCGCCCGCGCATGCAAAGCCGCGTCGAGGTGGTGCCGCTGCGCCAGGGGGACGCTGTCGCCTTTGCGGTCCACAATCGCCCAGTCCAGGGCTCCAAGGGGAGCTATCGCGTCAACCTTAGGCACGGCGTCAGCCGTCTTCGATCGGGTATGCGCCATACCGTCGGCATCATCTTTCACGATGCGAAATGAGCGAGCCTAACGGAGGCAGCTAAGCCCGGTTTCTGCGTCAAAGAGATGTATTGCTTCATCGTCGAAGAACAGAGTCATCTTCCGATCGGCGCTGATCGGCGTGCGGGGAGCAAGGCAAGCGGTCAGCCGCTGATCTCCGGCAATGGCGGAGACCACGAGTTCGGGACCGGTCAATTCGGCGATTTCGGGCGTTGCCTCGATGGATAGAGCGCCCTGTTCCAGACGCAGTGCTTCAGGCCGTATGCCGAGAATGACATGCTGGCCTTCTTTGACCTTCCCTTTGAAGCGTTCGGGGAGCGGCAGCCGAGCGCCGGCGCCTTCCAATAGCAGCCCATCGGCGCGAACCGTGGTCTTCAGGAGATTCATCGGCGGTACGCCGACGAAGGTTGCCACATAGAGCGTTGCGGGACTGTTATAGATCTCCTCCGGCGTGCCCAACTGCTCGATCCTTCCGTCCCGCATGACCGCGATCCGGGTGGCGAGCGTCATCGCCTCGATCTGATCGTGGGTGACGTAGACGACCGTCGTCTTCAGCATCTGATGAAGACGCTTGAGCTCCGTGCGCATTTCCATGCGCAGTTTGGCATCGAGGTTCGAAAGCGGCTCGTCGAAAAGGAAGACTTCCGGCTTCCGCACAAGGGCGCGGCCGATCGCTACGCGCTGCCGTTGGCCGCCGGAAAGCTGGCTCGGCTTGCGATCCAGCAGATTTTCGATCTGAAGCAGTCTCGCAGCCTCGCGCACGGCCTTGTCGCGCTCCGCCGTCGGCACTTTGCGCATCTCAAGGCCGAAGCCGATGTTGCGGTGGACCGTCAAGTTTGGATAGAGCGCATAGGATTGGAACACCATGGCAATGTCGCGGTCTTTGGGATGCACGCCCAGAACCGAGCGATCACCTATCCGCACATCGCCACTGGTCGCCTCGGCAAGACCGGCGATGATGTTCAGCAGCGTGGACTTGCCGCAGCCGGAAGAGCCGAGCAGCACCAGGAATTCGCCGCTCTCAAGCGCGATATCGATGCCCTTCAGCGTTTCGACCTGACCATAGGTCTTGCGGATATTCTGGATCTCGAGCGCGCTCATCGTGCGGCCTCCTTCGTCGCGTTGAGCTCGCTATAGCTGCGGGGCAGGGTGGAAATGGCGCGCGAGGCGACCTCCGTTCCAGCAGCCAAACAGGTGGAAAGTATTTCGCCGCGGGCAAGTGCGGCCAGAAATGCGGCATTGAAGACGTCGCCGGCGCCGATCGTATCCACGACTTTCACCTGGGGCGCGGTGGCGGCAATGAGTGCTCCATCACCGTCGATGGCGATCGCGCCGTCAGAACCGCGTTTGACGACGACGATCGCCCCTTCGGGCATATGCGAGCGGAGATGGCGTGCGGCGTCTGGAGGATCGTCCAAACCTGCGAGCGTGGTCGCTTCCACCTCATTCAACAGGGCAATGCGGCAGCGCGACAGCCACCCGCGCGTGGCGGTGCAATTTTCATCCGTCCAACCATTGAGCGGCCATCCGGTATCGAGTGCGAGCGCGATCCCGTGACTATCGGCCCAGTCGAACAATGCGCCGTAATCCTGCGTCAGGTCGTCCGTCAGGAAGGGACCGCAGAGAAGGGCATAACCGCCGGAAAGCGTTGATCCGTCGAGAACGGCAAAGACATCGGCAAGGCTGAGGCGCGGCAGGTGGCCGCGCGTCGTGAAGAACGTGCGTTCGCCGTCCGGATGGGTGATCCCCACCGAAAGCGTCGTGCGCTCAGGGTGCACGGGCMACTTCGCAGCCCGTTCGCCGAAAGCTTGGGCAAGCCAGTGGCCGAACTCATCGCTGCCGACACTTGCCGCGATCTCGAAGTCGACGCCCATGCCTTCCCAGGCAAGCGCGCTATTCCCCGCTGCGCCGCCGACACGCAGTTCGTCATGGTCGACGATGATCTCCGTGCCTGCCTTCGGCCAAGGTGCGGCAGGCCCGAGGATCAGGTCGACATTGACATTGCCGATGACTGCAAGCGGCTTCATTCATTCACTCCGGGTAATTTTCGTCGATCGGACCGGCGTTCCTGCATTCTCGACGCGGGCTTCCGCAAAGGCGATCATCAGCCGTTGCGCGATCGGCAGCATGGCGAAGATCGCCGMAAGACCGGTCGCCGGCTCGAAGCGAAGGGTCACGGCGCCCGCCACCGGCTCCTCACCGGATGCATCGAAGACGACGGTCGGCGCGCCGGTTTCCACGGCGGAGACGATCATCGCGGTGACAAGACCCGCCGTATTGTCCCGCCCGCGAAACAGGACGACGCCGATGTTCGGCCCGAGCATTTCCATAGGCCCGTGGCGAAGCTGTCCGCCTTCGAGCGAGAAGCAGGGGCGGCGGGACAGCTCCGTCAAACCGAGCGCAAGCGCCTCCGCAACACCCTGCAATTTGCGGCCGGACGTGACGACTGTGTCGATAGTCGCGAGTGCGGAAAGTGCCGGCGCGATATCGACGTCTCGAGGGGATTTCAAAACGGCAAGTGCCGCCACCGGGTCTTCGCCGAGCGCGGCAAGGATTGCGAGATGGAGGGCAAACGTGACGGTCAGACTGCGTGTTGCCGCAAAGGCCAGTTCCGTGCCGCCGGCGCCGACCAGGGATGGTGCAGCCTTTGCCAGGAACGAGCCGCCTTCGAGCGTCAGCCCGAATGTCTCGTCCGTGCCGCCGGTTTCGTTGAACCAACGGACKACTTCGGCGCTTTCGCCGGATTGCGAGGTAACGAAGACCGTTCGGCCCTCCAGCATCAACGGCTGGCCGAGCTGCTCGGAGAGCGGCAAGGCGATCGCATCAATGCCAAKAGCGCGATAAAGCGGCTCGACCGCGCGGTTCACCGCATGCGATCCACCCATGCCGAGGAGCAGGAGCTTCCCCGTTTTCTTCAGCGAGGAGGCTGCCTTTGCGGCCATTTCGGCAGCGCCTTGGTAGGAGGCGATGGCATCGGCATGCTGGCGCGCCATTTCGCGATCGATCGCGACAAGCCCTGTCAGTCGTGTCTTTTGTCCGGTCATGGTCATCCCTTGACGCCGCCGCTTGTCAGCCCCGAAATCAGGGCGCGTTGCATGACGAGACCGACTAGCACCGGGGGCAGGGCGGCAAGCACACCGGCGGTCGCAATCAGTCCGTAATCGGATACACGTCCGCCTGCCAAGTCGGCGATGGCGACGGTCAGGGTCTTCGCCCGCTGGTCTGACGTAAAGAGCAGCGCATAGAAGAATTCATCCCAGGCCAGCAGGAACGCGAAGAGCGCCGATGTCGCGATCACCGGCATGGCAAGCGGCAGCGTGATGATCTTCAGCGTCTGGAAGAGGCCGGCGCCGTCGATCATGGCTGCGGATTCGATCTCTTTCGGAATGGAATCGAAACCAGATTTCATGAGCCAGGTCGTGAACGGCGCGAGGATGGTGAGATAGACGAGCGCAAGCCCGAAGACGTTGTTCAGCATGCCGAGATAGGCAAGGCCCATATAGAGCGGCACGGCGAGCGCCACCGGCGGCAGCATGTAGGTGCCGATCACCATGGATAGCGACCAGCCGACGGACGGGGTGCGCGACACGGCCCAGCCCGCCGGGATGGCAAGCGCAATAGCCGCGATCGTCGCCATAGCCGCGATTTCGATGCTGTTGCGCAGCGAGGAGGTGAATGCAGCGCCGGTACTGTTCTCGATCGTCGAGAACAGCAGCCGGTAACGGGAAAAATCGGCCGTCTGCGGCCACCAGCGCAGCGGTTTCGCCGCGAGATCGGCGGCCGGCGAAATGCTCATGACGAACAGCCAGAGGATTGGCGCGAGAATGACGGCAGCAAGCAGCAGTGCCGCGACATAGATGAAGACGGTGAAGATCGGGCTCCGGCGTTCCATCAGGCAGCACTCCCAACCGTCTTGCGCACCAGCGCGGCGTAGCCGGCGGCGAGCACTGTCACCAGCAGCGTCACCATCAACGCCAATGACGCGCCGGATCCGGCCCGCTGGAAGGAGAAGGCCTCCTGATAGACAAGGATCGACAATGTCCGCGTGCTGTTGGCGGGGCCGCCGCGCGTCATGACCCAGATGATGTCGAAGACCTTGAAGGCTTCGATGGTCCGCAGCACCAGCGCCACCATCAGCGGACCCGCGAGATAGGGCAGGATCACGAAGCGAAAGCGGGCAATCGGTCCGGCGCCGTCGACCAGCGAGGCGGCGGTGATATCGCGCGGAACGGCCTGCAGCGCCGCCAGAGCAATCAGCGCGACGAGGGGAAAGTTCTTCCAGCAATCGGCGACGATCAGCGCCGAAAGGGCAGTGGCGGGCTCTCCCAGCCATGAGCGATAAGCATCGATCAGGCCTAGCTGCGTCAGCGCCGCGTTCAAGGCGCCGTATTCCGGATTATAGATCAGCCGCCAGAGCGTCGCGTTGACGACGGTCGGCAGAGCCCAAGGCAGGATCATCAGTGCACGCAACGCCGTGCGGCCGCGGAATTCCTGATTGAGCAGCAATGCGGCAAGCACGCCGATCACCATCTCGGCGGCAACGGAAATGATCGCAAACAAGGCGGTCGTGACAAGGGTCCGCTGGAAGTTCGAACCTGAGATCATCTTCGTGTAGTTATCGATCCCGACGAAACTGCCTTCAGTGCCGACGAGCTTGGCGTCAGTGAAGGAGAGACGGACGGTATCCACCAGGGGCCATCCGATAACGGCGATCATGACCACGAGGAGCGGCAGCATCAAAAGCCACGCGCGGGTCGTCATCCAGGTGCCGGACATTTTTAGGCCACCCTTTTTATTTGTCGGACTGGATTGGAAACGGGCGGCGCTTTGCGCCACCCGTTGGCGGCGGCATTAGAGACCGCTGTTATCGGCAGCCGATTTCAAAGCGTCTTCCGGCGAGGACTGACCGAGCAGCGATTCCTGGATCGCCTGCTGAAGTGCTGTCGAAAGCTCCTGATATTTCGGTGTCGTCGGGCGCGGGTACATGGCTGCAAGGCCGACCTTTGCCGCGGCGATCAGTTCTTCCTGCCCCTTGGTGACGGCCGGGTCCTCGTAGGAGGATGCCCAGATCGGCAGGCTGAGCTTTGCATATTGGTTTTGCGTMGGCTGCGAGGTCATGAAGCTGATGTATTTCCAGGCTTCGTCCGGATGCTTACTGGCTGCGGTGATGCCAAGGCCCATCGAACCGTTCACGGCGGAGGCGTCGCTCTTGCCCGCTACGCCCGGCGCCGGCACGACACCGACCTTGCCGGCCACTTTGCTGTCCTTCGGATCGTTCGCCATATTGTACATGTAGGTCCAGTTCAGCGCGAAAGCGGCATCGCCGTTTTCGAAGACCTTGCGGACGTCTTCTTCCAGGAATTCCTTGGAGTTCGGATTGGTCAGGCCGGATTTATAGCTCGAAACCATATACTTCAGGGCATCAAGGCCGCCGCCCGTCTGGAAGGCCGGCTTGCCGTCCTTCAGGAAGTCACCCTTATAGGCGCTGACGAGCGTCGTGTAATCGCAGATCGCGGCTTCGGCCTGTGACCAGCTCCAGGCGATCGGCGTTGCCAGCAGCCCCTTGTCCTTGATGGTCTTTGCCTGTTCGGTGAGTTCGTCCCAGGTCTTCGGCGGGTTCTTGATGCCGGCTTTTTCCAGGATTTCCTTGTTGTAGAACAGATACTTGGTATCGAGAATCCACGGCATGCCGAAATATTTGCCGTCATATTGCACGGTGGTCCAGGCGCCGGGCAGTACGCCCTTTTTCATGTCGTCGGTGATGCGCGAGGACACGTCGACGAGCACTTTGTTCGTCGCATATTCGGCCGGCCAAATCACGTCGAAGAGGACGACGTCATAGCCGCCGCCTGAGCCCTGTGCCAGCACGGTCTTATCGTGCAGGCCTTCATAGGGAACGAATTCGAGCTTGACCTTGATATCGGGATTAGCCTTGGTAAAGGCGTCGGTCATGGCGCGCACGTCGGCTTCGCTATAGGCGGCCTGCGCCATGAAAAGCGCGTTGATCGTCGTTTCGGCCAATGCATGCGATGCAAAAGACGCGCCGATCAGCGCGGCGCCAAACAACGTCTTGCTTAGGGATTTCAACATTCCACCCTCCAGTTTTTGACTTTCACGCGATTTCCGATGGCGGCTCTCACCGCGACCGGTTGTTAAAAAGCAGCCGGGAGCCGGATGTCCGACTCTCATCGGCGGGCCACTGCCGGCCCATTTGTTCCCACGAAACTCTTCGGTTTCTCATTAAGTCAATTGTCTTGACTTAATTACTTCTTCAATATTCTACTGGTGTCAAGAGGGAATTGCACATGAACGATAGCCGCCCGATCCGGGCCAAGAGCGGCACCAATCACGAAGGCACCAGCGCTCATAACCGACGCGTTATGATCGATGCTCTGCGCGTCAATGGAGCGCTTTCACGGGCGGATCTGGCGCGCGCCACCCGGCTGACCAAGCAGACGGTTTCCAACATCATCGACGAACTTGAGCGCGATGGTCTCGTGGCATCGCGGCAGACGGTGCGCAATGGCCGCGGGCAGCCTTCGACGCCCTACGCTCTGGTCCCGGAAGGTGCGTTTGCGATCGGCCTTCAAATCGACCGGCATATGACGAGAGCGATTGCCGTCGATCTCATTGGAAATGTGCTGGTGCGGCTGGAGGCGAAGCTTCCCTCGGGTGGACCGACGACAGGCGCCAAGGTCATTCTCGACCTTGTCGCGGATGTTCGGCAGCAATTGGCAGTGGTCGCGCCGCAATCCGAGGAGAAGCTGGTCGGCCTCGGGGCGGCGATGCCAGGTCCCTTCGGCCTTGCCGGCAACGGCGACGATCCCTGGATGATGGAGGCCTGGCAGAAGTTTCCCTTGCTTGAAACCCTTGCCGTCGGCACCGGCCTTAATGTCAGCATCCAAAACGATGCCGCCGCGGCGACGATTGCCGAGCGAATGGTAGGCGCCGCGCACGGGCTGGATCATGCGGTTTGCCTCTATGTCGGCTACGGCATCGGTGCCGGCCTTGTTCTCGGCGGCGAGCTCTATACCGGCGCKAACGGCAATGCCGGCGAAATCGGCATGGCCTTGCTCGCCGTCGGAGGCAAGTCGACGCCCCTCGAACATCGCGCGTCGCTGGCATCACTCTATCAATATCTATCGCTCGATCCGGCCGATCCGGATCTTTATGCCAAGATCCATGATCTCGTATCGGCCGACGATCGCAGGATCATCGAATGGATCGAAGCGGCCGCCTCGGATCTCAGATGGAGCGTGCATTTGATCGAAACCATCTTCGATCCGCAGACCGTCATCCTATGCGGCAGCGCACCACGGATTCTGGTGGACCGACTCATCACAGCCATGGGTTCGTTGCTGCCCTCGATCGCCGAGCGTCGCGATCGGACCGTTCCACGCTTACAGATCGGCATGGCCGACCCCTGGTCCGTCGCACTCGGAGCTGCCGCCGGACCAATCAGCCGTGAATTCGATCCGCGCTATGCTGCGATCTTGAAAGACTAGCTGTCGGTGCTGGTCTGCGGACAGCCAACCGCAACTCAAGAGCCGCCGGAAGCATCATCCCGTTCTACTCGATCGCGATCTACTGCATTGAGTGCCTGAACACTGACGGCGGCAACCAGGCCTGTCAGAATGATGCCGGAAAGACCGATCATAAGAGCCAATAGCCGCGCTACAGTGTGCTTGGGCGCAAGATCGCCGTAGCCGATCGTAAGCCCCGTGACGAAGGTGAAATACAGGGTTTCCCCGAGCCGCCAATCCTCGATCTGTCCGATGACCAGGCCGCATCCGATCATGACAATAAGCATTCCCGAAAAGATCGGCCACAATATGCGAACCTGCTGGAAGAGCGCGGCGAAAAACAGTCTTCTCATTCCCTTCGTTTGAGACCGTTTACCTCCCGCCATAGGCTCCTGCCTTTCGATTTATGGTCCTCGCAAACAGGGTGGCACTGTTCAGTCGCCGGGACCATCATAGTCGTGGTCGTCGTCGAATGCGGATGGATCGACCACGGCGATCAGGAAGACGCGCCAGCTTTTGTCATCTTCATCGGATGAAGAGGAGGCCGCAGCGGCGCGTCTGGTTTGCCAGATCTCGAGCTCCCTGGGGTTCGGTTCCCGCAGCCGCATTTTTGAAACACCGTCCCATAGCGAGCGGCCTTGATTTTGGAGAATGCGTAGGTCCCGCAGGAGCAGCGTGTCTGCGAGCCGCGTCGTTGCCTCGACATCGTTCGCCGCTTCGAACGCCAGGACGCCACGCCCGGAAATTTCGGCCACATAGAGGCTCATCTTCGATCCCTTGTCTGGTTGTAAAAAGGTATGCGAAGCGCAGGCGCTGACATTGTGGAGGTCGCAAGCGACTTTTCTGACTGTGCCCCTCCATAAGTGGTGCCGTTAGATTAAGACGGAGTTGCCGGAGGCAAGACAAACAACGTAAACGCAAAGATGGCATAAAGCGCCAGGGCCATGACACCCGCGTACCAGGCTCCACGACCACCATTGGACAAAAGAGCCGCCGCCATTGCGGCGACGACCATCATCGTGACGGCACCCCGCCAGAACTGAAGCGTCATGGGTTCAGGGCCGATGAAATAGCTGACAAGCACCAAAATCGGCGCGACGAAGAGGGCGATCTGAACCGCACTGCCCAACGCGACCCCGACACTGAGATCCAGACGATTTGCGCGGGCGGCCGAAAATGCGGTTGTCATTTCCGCTGCCGCGCCCACCAGAGCGACGACGATGAAACCTACGAAGGCCGGCGTCATTCCCAGCTGCTCGGCGGCGACCTGGACCGATCCCACGAAGATCTCGCTAACCAGCGCGACCAGCAGCGTGACGACGACCAGCATGACTATGCTCAGTTTTACCGGCCACAGCTTTTCGTGTTCTTCGGCATGGCTGACGCTGGCGAAAAGCTCTCGGTGCGTCCGCAGCGAAAACAACATGCCCAGCGCGTAGACGACGATGAGAATGATGGCCAATCCCAAGCTCAGCTTCTGGGAAACGGTGAGCGCGGGTGGCTGATCCACTTCGCTGATCAGCGAAGGAACTAGGACGGCGATCGTCGCCAGAAACAATAGGCAGGCCTGAAACCTGGCATTGATCCGGTTGAACTCCTGAAGGTGATACTTCAGACCTCCGAACAGGAATGCTCCGCCCAGCATGAAGAGGGTGTTGGTCACAATCGCACCCGCTATCGACGCCTTGACCAAGAGGTATTGACCGGCCTGGAGAGCCGCGAGCGATATAACCAGTTCGGTCAGATTGCCGAGGGTGGCGTTGAGCAGGCCGCCGACGGCATCTCCGGTTTTGGCGGCGACCGCCTCGGTGGCGCGGCTGAGCAGTGCCGCCAGAGGGATGATCGCCAGGACCGACATAACGAAGAGCAGCGTGTGCGCTTCGGGGGAAAACCGTTCCAGAAGGATCACGACCGGCACGAATATGATGAGCGCGAGAATCGGCGTCTGACGAATTTCGTTCACAACAGTGCTTCCCACTGAAGACGACGACGCCACCGACGGTTTTTCCTGAATAGTGCCCATGACCCAGGCCCCGGCATGGAATGACCAAGGGCTAAAATACCACCTTTCCTAGTCGATGTCGCGGCCGTCGATTGATGGCTTTTGGTGTGGAGACATGACGATATTAAGCGTCTCGGCCAGCGGATCGACCGTTCCGGCTCCGAAGGTGACGCTTATCGGCCGGTGGTATTTGCCGCTCACTACCACATATTGACCGCCCAGCCGGCGGGTCTGGTTGGCAAGCGTGCCTGATATCAGCGTCTTGCGGCTTTCGGGGCTCCTCGAAAATCGTCGAGCGCGTTGGCCATCGCTGCGATCGCCTCATGCCGCGTCGGTGCCCAGGAGCAGAGCTTGGCGATCATCGGATCGTAGTACATCGAGATCTCGCCGCCCTCATAGACGCCGGTGTCACGATCCACGCCCATCCAAGCCTCGGTGAAGCCCTACAGGAGGCGAGCTTTGCGGCACTCGGTCATGCCATACATGTCTGATGGTTTGTCGGATCTAGTCTTCAGCTTCGGGTCCGCTCACGCGGCTTAGAGAGGTGTAGCCGTCGTACTCTTAGCTGAACTCCACACTCATCCGCGCCAGATCGTCCCAAAGGCTTTCGGCAAAGCCTCGGAGTACGATCAGTTCAAACGCCTCTTCCTCTGTGCGCGTCAGATGCACGGTAATATGACCGATGAGGGTCGTGGTTGACTGTCCGACTGAGAATTCGGCGAGTGCAAAATCCACCGCAGTGCCCTTGGCGAGAACACGCGTTGCCATGGAACCGCGGATGGCAATCCGCACGCGCCCGTGGCTCTGATCCACTACATCCGCTTTGGGTTTCAATATCGCCTTCAGGTCATTCAGTTCAGCAAACGGGAACGGCGCGGCGCTGACCGCAAACCATTGCCCCGGAGACAAAGTGCGAAGCGAGAGACCTGCGGCTTTGGCTTCCGCGTCGAGTGCGGGGGCCTTCGGACTGGAGGTATTGGCCAGCAGATGCAGAACCGTTCCTTCAGGAAGCGCTTCGATATGCACGCCAGATCGAGAGATCGGCGGTCGGCCAGCCAATGCGGGGCGAAGCGTGACGCGGAATTCGGACATCAGATATCTCCCGGTTTAGACATGTAGCTTTTCATTGGCGGGATCGTAGAAGACTGGACTGCACAATCGGGCGGGCGTGAATTCGCCGCGCAGACCATTCCAGACCAGCACTTCTTCTCCATGGCGTTCTGAACCGCGGCGCACGAGGGCGAGGCCGATGGTCGAGCCAAGATGCGGCGAATAGCAGCTTGAGCTCACATAGCCCTGATCGTTTTCCAGCGTCGGAGCCGCACCTTTCTCCAGAATATGTGAGCCGGTGCGGAAGCTTGTTGCCTCATCGAGTGGCACCACCCCAACAAGCTGTTGGCGTTGCGGGTCGTTCAACCCTTTGCGCTCCAGCATCCGTTTGCCGATGAAATCCGGTTTCGTAGCCGAGACCATCTTCGCGAAACCGAGATCGCCCGGCACGACAGTACCGTTGATCTCGTTATGGGTGACATGGCCCTTCTCGATACGCAGCACGGACAGGGTCTCGACGCCGTAGGGCTGGATGCCGTGGTCGGCGCCGGCCTCCGTGATCGCGTCGGCTACGGCCTCTCCATAACCCGCCGGCACGGCCAGCTCATAGGCCAGTTCGCTGGAGAAGGAGATGCGGAACAGCCGGCCATGCACCTGGCCACCGAGGAGCGAAACCTCCGATGCGGCCAGGAAGGGAAAGGCGTCGTTAGAAATATCGGCATCAACGATACGTTMGAGGATCGCTCGCGATTTAGGCCCGGCAATTGCCATCTGTGCCCACTGGTCTGTGACCGAGGCAAGCCGGACGTCGAGTTCCGGCCACAGCGCCTGCGCGCAAAATTCCAGATGATTCATGACGCCTGCGGCATAGGCCGTCGTCGTGGTCATGAAGTAGCGGTTCTCATCGAGGCGGCTCGTGGTGCCGTCGTCATAGATCATGCCGTCTTCGCGCAGCATCAGACCGTAGCGGGCCTTGCCGACCGGCAGCTTAAGGAAGGCATTGCAATAGACCCGGTTGAGAAATTCGGCCGCATCCGCGCCGGTGATCTCGATCTTGCCGAGCATCGAGACATCGCAAAGACCGGCGTTGAGGCGGACGTTTCTGACTTCTCGGTCAACGCTTTCGCGCCAGCCGGTTTCGCCCGCACGCGGGAACCAGGCGGAACGATACCAGAGGCCGGTTTCGACAAAGATTGCGCCGTTCTTCTTCGCCCAGTCGTGCAGCGGCGATTTGCGCACCGGCTGTAAATGGCTGCCATGCGAGGGGCCGGTCAGCGCACCGAAGGAAACTGGCGTGTAGAACGGCCGGAAGGTGGTCGTGCCGACCTCGGCGGGGGAAATGCCGCGGGCTTCCGCGAGCAGGGCGATGGTATTGATATTGGAAAGCTTGCCCTGATCGGTCGCCATGCCATTGGTTGTGTAGCGCTTGGCAAGCTCCACATGACCATAGCCTTCCTGCACGGCAAGATGGAGATCCTTGCGGTGGACGTCGTTCTGGTAATCGACGAAGGCCTTGCCGCGCACGCCCGGTATGGTCCAGAGCGGCTTGGCCGGCGGCGACGAGATCTCGCCGGAGACGGCGCCGAAACCGGGCTTGGCGGCGGCAAAGCCGAGTTCCACCGCAATGGCCGCGCCCTTTGCAGCGCCATCTTCCAAACAGGCCGCCAAACMATCGATGCCGGCAGCGGCACCCGCCAGAGCCAATCCCTTCAGACCCGAGGGGGCTAGGAAAGCCGAGAGCTCATCGGACCATTGCGGCTTGCCGCCGCGATGGCAGGCGAGGTGAATGACCGGGCTGAAACCGCCGGACATCGCGAGCGCATCGACCTTCAGCGATTCACTGCCGCTGCGGCTATCAATTGTGATGCCGGACAGCACCTTGCCGCCGGTGGCATCCCTGACGACCGCGCCCGAAACGATCCGGGCTCGGCCCGTGTAGGCGGAAGGTGTGGCCGCGCGGCTGTCGATAATCGCCGTCGGTACGATGCCGGCAGCTTCGAGATCCTGCGCCAGCGCATAACCACTGTCGTTGGTGGTGAAGATCGCCACCTGGCGGCCGGGCGCAACGGCGTAGCGGTTGAGATAGCTGCGCATCGCGCCTGCCATCATCACCCCCGGGATATCGTTGCCGCCGAAGACGAGCGGGCGTTCTTCGGCGCCGGTGGCGAGCAGCGCCCGCTTGGCGACGATGCGCCAAAGACGCTCGACGGGAAGCTTGCCGGACGGGATGGCGATATGTTTCTGAACGCGCTCGACGGCGCCGAAGACATTGCCGTCATACCAGCCGAAGACCGTGGTACGCGGCATGACCGTGACATTCGGCAGGGCAGCGAGTTCGGCCAGCACGTCCTTCACGAAGGCCTGCGCCTTTGCTCCGCCGATCGCCGCAGTTTCCGACAACAGGCCGCCACCCGGCTGCGCATGTTCGTCGGCTATGATCACCCGCGCGCCGGCACGCCCTGCTGAGAGCGCTCCAGCAAGGCCGGCGGCGCCGGCGCCGACGACCAGCAGGTCGCAATGTGCCCAGCTTTTCTCATAGGCATCCGGGTCGGCTTCGTAGGTCGCGCGGCCGAGACCGGCGGCGCGGCGGATGAAGGGTTCGTAGAGCTTTTCCCAAAGGCCCGCCGGCCACATGAAGGTCTTGTAGTAGAAGCCGGCGCCGAGGAAAGGCGACAAGAGGCTGTTCAGCGAGCCGATGTCGAAATCGAGCGACGGCCAGCGGTTCTGGCTTTTCGCTTCCAGCCCCTGGTAAAGCTCCTGCATCGTTGCGCGTGTGTTGGGCTCGGTGCGTCCGCCCTGGCCGATCGTCATCAGCGCGTTGGGCTCGGCGGCACCGGCGGTCAGGATGCCGCGCGGGCGATGGTATTTGAAGCTGCGGCCGACCAGCAGGCGGCCGTTCGCCAGCAGCGCCGATGCGAGGCTGTCACCCTCGAAGCCCTGCATGCGCTGGCCGTCGAAGGAAAAGGAGAGGGGTTTGCTGCGTTCGACAAGTCCGCCGGCGGGAAGGCGATGAGGGGTCATGCGGTCACCTCGCGGCGCAGGGCTGCATCGCGGCTTTCGAAAATCTCATGGGTTGCGGTGTCACGGGTAACTACCAGCCAGCGACGGCAGCCGGAGGTGTGGTGCCAATATTCCTGATAGGCGCCGCGCGGATTGTCGCGCAGATAGACATAGTCGAACCAGGTTTCCCCGTCTGCTTCGGGCGAGGGGCGGCTCAGCGCGGCACCCTTGACGGTGAATTCTTCCTTGGGTCTTTTGCCGCAATGCGGGCAGGCGACGAGGCTGGCCATTTCGGTGTCCTTGCTACTGCGGATCAGTGCAGATTGGGTTGGGCGCCCTGGCCCTTTTCGTCGATCAGATAGCCGCGCTCGAAACGGTCGAGGCGCATCTGCCGCGTGGTGGGATGCGGCGTGTCCTTGGCCAGCAGATGGGCGAAGCAGAAGCCGGAAGCGGGCGTGGCCTTGAAGCCGCCATAGCACCAGCCGGCATTGAGATAGAGGTTGCCGATCGGCGTCTTGTCGATGATCGGCGAACCGTCCATCGACATGTCCATGATGCCGCCCCAGGAGCGCAGCACACGGACGCGCGACAGCGCCGGGATCATCGCCTTGCCGGCTTCCGCGACATGCTCGACTGTCGCGAGATTGCCGCGCTGGGCGTAGGAATTGTAGCCGTCGATATCGCCGCCGAAGACGAGGCCGCCCTTGTCGGACTGAGACACGTAGAAGTGTCCTGCGCCGAAGGTGCAGACGCAATCGATAAAGGGCTTCAGACCCTCGGAGACGAAAGCCTGCAGCACATGGCTTTCGATCGGCAGTTTCATGCCGGCCATCTCCGCGACGCGGGACGAGTTGCCCGCCGCCGCCAGCGCCAGCTTGCCGCAGCCGATGAAGCCTTTGGTCGTCTCGACGCCGACCACGCGGCCGTTTTCCTGGCGGATTCCGGTCACTTCGCAGTTCATGACGATGTCGACGCCCCGGCTGTCGGCGCCGCGTGCATAGCCCCAGGCGACGCCGTCATGACGTACTGTGCCGCCGCGGCGCTGCAGAAGCCCGCCCTGGATCGGGAAGCGGGCATTGTCGAAGTCGAGGAAGGGCAGCATCGCCTTGATGGCGGCGCGGTCGAGAAGGTCGGCATCGACGCCATGCAGCCGCATGGCATTGCCGCGCCGCGTATAGGCATCGCGCTGCGCATCCGAGTGATAGAGGTTTACCACACCGCGCTGCGACACCATGGCGTTGAAATTGAAATCCTGTTCGAGCCCTTCCCAGAGCTTCATCGAAAGTTCGTAGAAGGGGTTGTTGCCTTCCAGCAGGTAGTTCGAGCGGATGATTGTCGTGTTGCGCCCGACATTACCGGAGCCGATATAGTTCTTTTCAAGCACGGCAACGTTGGTGATGCCGAATTCCTTGGCGAGATAGTATGCGGTAGCGAGACCGTGACCGCCGCCACCAACGATGATGACATCGTAATGTGGCTTGGGCTGCGGCTCGCGCCATGCGGCGCCCCAGGTGCGGTTGCCCCGCAAGCCCTTCAGTAAAATGGATAGAGCCGAATATTTCATGTCCCGATCTCACGTTGATATCGATTGACCTAACATGCCTTTCATCGCAATTATTGCTGTAGAAGGACGTATTTCATGTGTTTTGGGACATGACCGACAAAAGCATGACACAAAGGATCGGGTTCGTACCGGTCCGCAATTTCGCTCTCATGAGCTATGCCTCGGCGACCGAACCATTGCGGGCGGCCAATCTCATCTCTGGAAGCCCTTTGTACGAGGTTGTTCCACTTTCGGTGAATGCAGCTTCAGTAAGCTGTTCGGCGGGCTTTGACCTGAAATGTCAGGACTTGGCCGAAACGGGAGACACCTTTCACACCATCTTCGTCTGCGCGGGCGGTGGTCCTGCAGACTGGGCCGGGGCAGATAGTCTTTATCCCCATCTGCGGAAGCTCGCTCGACAGGGCGTGAAGATTGGCGCGATTTCGAGCGGAGCCTATATGCTCGCAGCCGCCGGCCTCCTTGATCATCATGAATTTACGATCCACTGGGAACATGCCGCATTGTTGCGCGAGACGTTTCCTCACCTCACACCAAGACAGACGAGATTTGTTATCGACGGAGCACGAATCACGTGCGGCGGCGGCGTGGCACCATTGGATATGATGCACGCCCTCATCACCGATCGTATGGGAGCCGATTTCGCACGGCGAGTGAGCGATTGGTATCTTCACACAGCGGTTGGAGATTCGGTGGATCCTCAGAGAGGTTCATCCGCCGAACGGTTTGGGACCCATCACCGCGTCCTTCTTTCCGTGTTGGAGAAGATGGAGATCTCCATAGAAAACCCTCTTAGCCGGGACGCGATGGCGACGTGGGCGGGCGTGAGTACCCGTCACCTGAACCGACTGTTTATCGAGCATCAGGATACGACCTTTTCCAGCGCCTACCGTGCGATACGTCTGAAGCATGCCCGGCGATTGATAGAGCAGAGTGCCTTGTCGGTCTCACAAGTTGCCTTTGCGACGGGATTTTCCAACGCCGCACAGTTCTCGAACGCCTTCACAGCATTCTTTGGCTTGCGCCCCAAGGATGCACGACGTGCAGCGAAGACTGCACGAAGCGCAGAATATGCTTTAGAGTAAGATCTGAGAATCCAACGACGCGGAAAGCGACGCATAAATGACTGCAGAAAAACTCGCGGAAGCGATGGCCGTAAAACACTGGCTTGATCAAAATCCCCACGCTGTCCGTGAACCACGTGAAAACAATCTTGAGCTGGCTATCGGCCACGCTGTCAAGGAGTGCCGTAAGAAGCTGAACATCACCATCGCGGATCTGGCGAGCGCAACGGGTGTTTCATCCGGAATGCTCTCGAAGATCGAACGCGGCAACATCTCCCCCTCGCTCGGCACTTTGCAATCTCTGTCCAAGGCGCTCGGCGTGCCGATCACGACCTTTTTTCGCGGATACGAGGAGCCACACAAGGCTACGTTCGTGAAGTCGGGGCAGGGGCTGAATATCGAGCGAAGAGGCACGCGTGCTGGCCACCAGTATAGCCTGCTTGGACATATCGATAACAACACAACCGGCGTTTCGGTTGAGCCCTATCTCATCACGCTGACGACAGCGTCGGATGTTTTCCCGACATTCCAGCACGATGGGATGGAGTTCCTTCATATGCTCGAAGGTCGAGTTGTTTATCGGCATGGCGACCAGCTCTATGACATGGAGCCGGGGGACAGCCTTTTCTTCGACGCTGACGCTCCGCACGGACCGGAACAGCTCGTTCAGCTTCCATGCCGTTATCTTTCGATCATTTCCTATCCAAACAAAGCTGGCAGCGAAGCCTGACCGGCTTCTGGCCTGTCGAATTGCGCAGACATCGCGGCCTTTGGCATCCTTGTAGAGCCAAAGGCCGCTGCTTTTGCGCGCCGATTTCCCTGAATGTATTTCCAGTGCGTCCACTCAATGGGCATTTGCCCCATTTTGCCGCGCATCTTTTACGCATTCTGCCCATCGCCTAACCAAAATGTTTCTTCTTACGAACATTTAGTTCTTCCGAGTTGATCTAGGATAATCTGCGTGCTAGCTGTTTCTCCATCAACTGAACGGAGGCACACGCTATGTGCGGCATTGTTGGACTGTTCCTCAAGGACAAGAGCCTTGAGCCTCAGCTTGGAAATCTGCTCTCGGATATGCTGATCACCATGACGGATCGCGGACCGGACTCGGCTGGCATCGCAATCTATGGCGGTTCTGCTGAGGGCAGGGCGAAAATTACCGTCCAGTCCGCCAATCCGGGCGTGGACTTCGAAGGCCTTGCTGGTGACCTTGAGAAGGCGGGCATTAGAGCCGATGTGTCGATCAAGAGCACGCATGCGATCATCGAGCTGGAAGCATCCATGCTCGGAAATGTACGCAAAGTGCTCGAAGAGATCCGCCCGGCAGTCCGTCTCATGGGATCGGGCGAAAGCGTCGAGATTTATAAGGAAATCGGTCTTCCAAAAGACGTCGTGGCGCGGTTCGACGTCCGTGCGATGAGCGGAACCCACGGCATCGGGCATACCCGCATGGCGACTGAATCCGCCGTCACCACGCTCGGCGCCCACCCGTTCTCGACCGGGCCCGACCAGTGCCTCGTGCACAACGGCTCGCTGTCCAACCACAACAACCTGCGCCGCGAGCTGGTTCGCGAAGGCATGACCTTCGAAACGCAGAACGATTCCGAAGTCGCCGCCGCCTATCTGACGGCCGAAATGGCCAAGGGCAAGGATCTCGGCCAGGCGCTGACCGGCGCGCTCGACGATCTCGATGGCTTCTTCACCTTCATTGTCGGCACCAAGTCCGGCTTCGGCGTGGTGCGCGACCCGATCGCATGCAAGCCTGCCGTCATGGCCGAAACAGACCAGTATGTCGCCTTCGGCTCGGAATATCGCGCGCTGGTCAACCTTCCCGGCATCGAGAATGCCCGGGTCTGGGAGCCTGAGCCGGCAACCGTTTACTTCTGGGATCACGACAAGGCCGCCTGAGGGACGCCTGAAAAGGAGGAGCCGGCTCAGACCGTCTCCCGGAACAATGAGGATTCAATGCCCACATTCGATCTTTCCAACACCCCTCTTCGCGAGTTGAACAGCGCGCTGCATGCCCTTTCCAAAGGTGCGAACGATACGGAATTCGAAGTCATCAACCCACGCGGTAGTCATGCTGTTGCCGTTGGCATCGACAGCCCCGTTACGGTCGCTGTCCGAGGATCAGTCGGCTACTACTGCGCCGGCATGAATGACGGCGGCAGGGTGACGGTTCATGGGTCGGCCGGTCCGGGCGTTGCCGAAAACATGATGTCCGGCACGGTCGTCATAGAGGGCGACGCCAGCCAATATGCCGGCGCCACAGGCCGAGGCGGCCTGCTCGTCATCAAGKGCAATGCGGCGTCGCGCTGCGGCATTTCGATGAAGGGCATCGACATCGTCGTTCATGGCAGCATCGGCCACATGTCGGCCTTCATGGGCCAGTCCGGTCATCTCGTCGTGCTGGGCGACGCCGGCGATGCGCTGGGGGATTCGCTCTACGAAGCCAAGCTTTTTGTCCGCGGTGAGGTCAAGAGCCTCGGTTCCGACTGCATTGAGAAAGAGATGCGGCGGGAGCATCTGGATAAGCTTGCCGAACTGCTCGACAGGGCGGGGGTCACGGGCGTCAGGCCCGAAGAGTTCAAGCGCTACGGCTCCGCCCGCAAACTCTACAATTTCAACATCGACAACGCCGACGCGTACTGAGGCGAGGGACACACATGAGCTATCACAACCCTTACACCCCGCCACGCAAGTCCGCGACCTTCGACGACTATACGCTCGCCGAAATCCGCCGCGCGGCTGCGACCGGCATCTATGACATCCGCGGCGCTGGCACCAAGCGCAAGGTTCCGCATTTCGACGACCTGCTGTTCCTCGGCGCCTCCATTTCGCGCTATCCGCTCGAAGGCTATCGTGAGAAGTGCGACACGACCGTCGTGCTCGGCTCGCGCTTCGCCAAGAAGCCGATCACGCTGAAGACGCCGATCACCATTGCCGGCATGAGCTTCGGTGCGCTTTCCGGCAATGCAAAGGAAGCGCTCGGTCGCGGCGCGACGATTGCCGGCACGTCAACCACCACCGGCGACGGCGGCATGACGGATGAGGAGCGCGGCCATTCGCAGACGCTGGTCTACCAATACCTGCCCTCCCGCTATGGCATGAATCCGAAGGATCTGCGCCGCGCCGACGCAATCGAAGTCGTGGTTGGCCAAGGTGCCAAGCCCGGTGGCGGCGGTATGCTGCTCGGCCAGAAGATCTCCGACCGCGTCGCCAATATGCGTAACCTTCCAAAGGGCATCGACCAACGCTCGGCCTGCCGCCATCCGGACTGGACCGGCCCCGATGATCTCGAAATCAAGATCATGGAGCTGCGCGAGATCACCGATTGGGAAAAGCCGATCTACGTCAAGGTCGGCGGCGCGCGGCCCTATTACGACACCGCTCTGGCCGTGAAGGCGGGCGCCGACGTCGTCGTGCTCGACGGCATGCAGGGCGGCACGGCGGCGACGCAGGATGTCTTCATCGAGAATGTCGGAATGCCGACTCTCGCCTGCATTCGTCCGGCTGTCCAGGCGCTGCAGGATTTGGGCATGCATCGGAAGGTGCAGCTCATCGTTTCAGGTGGCATCCGCTCGGGCGCTGACGTTGCAAAGGCACTGGCGCTGGGCGCCGACGCGGTCGCGATCGGCACGGCGGCACTCGTCGCGATCGGCGATAACGATCCGCGCTGGGAAGAGGAATATCAGAAGCTCGGCACAACGGCCGGCGCCTATGACGACTGGCATGAAGGCAAGGATCCGGCTGGTATCACGACCCAGGACCCGGAACTCGCAAAACGCCTTGACCCGGTTGCGGCCGGTCGCCGGCTTGCCAACTACCTCAAGGTCATGACGCTCGAGGCTCAAACGATCGCGCGCGCCTGCGGCAAGAACCACCTGCACAACCTGGAGCCGGAAGACCTCGTTGCACTGACGATCGAGGCGTCGGCCATGGCGCAGGTGCCGCTCGCCGGCACCAACTGGATCCCGGGCAAGACCGGTTTCTAAAAACACCCGGCCGGGCGCGTTTGGGAGGATGCGGCCGGCCTCACCATCAAGTGTCTAAGATCAATACAAGGGGACGAACGTGACACTGGACCTCTCGCAATACGCCTCTGAAAAAGGCATCAAATATTTCATGATCAGCTATACGGACCTGTTCGGCGGCCAACGCGCCAAGCTGGTCCCGGCAGAAGCCATTGCCGATATGCAGAAAGATGGCGCCGGCTTTGCAGGCTTCGCCACTTGGCTCGATCTGACGCCTGCCCATCCCGACCTGTTCGCGGTTCCCGATGCTTCCTCCGTCATCCAGCTACCCTGGAAGAAGGACGTTGCCTGGGTCGCAGCCGACTGCGTGATGGAAGATCAACCTGTTGAACAGGCTCCGCGTGTGGTGTTGAAAAGACTGGTMGCTGAAGCTGCGAAAGAAGGGCTTCGGGTGAAAACCGGTGTAGAGCCGGAGTTCTTTCTGATCTCTGCGGATGGCTCMGTGATTTCGGACCAGTTCGATACCGCCGAGAAGCCTTGCTACGATCAGCAGGCCGTGATGCGTCGGTATGATGTCATCGCCGAGATTTGCGACTACATGCTCGAACTCGGCTGGAAGCCCTATCAGAACGATCATGAGGACGCGAACGGCCAGTTCGAGATGAACTGGGAATATGACGATGCTCTCAAGACGGCGGACAAGCACTCCTTCTTCAAGTTCATGGTCAAGTCGATCGCCGAAAAGCACGGTCTTCGCGCGACCTTCATGCCGAAGCCCTTCAAGGGTCTGACGGGAAACGGGTGCCATGCCCACATTTCGGTCTGGGATATCGATGGCAAGGTAAACGCCTTCGCGGACAAGGAAATGCCCTTTGGGCTCTCCGCCCAAGGTAAAACCTTCCTTGGCGGCATCATGAAACATGCGTCGGCGCTGGCCGCGGTTACGAACCCGACCGTCAATTCCTATAAGCGGATCAATGCACCACGGACGATCTCGGGCGCAACTTKGGCGCCGAACACCGTCACCTGGACCGGCAACAACCGCACGCACATGGTGCGCGTGCCCGGCCCGGGCCGCTTCGAGCTCCGCTTGCCAGATGGTGCGGTAAACCCGTATCTCCTGCAGGCGATTATTATCGCCGCCGGCCTTTCGGGAATTCGATCGAAAGCCGATCCCGGCTGCCACTATGATATCGATATGTATCGCGACGGGCATACCGTGACCGACGCTCCAAAGCTGCCCCTCAATCTTCTCGACGCGCTGCGTGAATACGAGAAGGATGAGGAATTGCGAGCTTCGCTCGGTACGGAGTTCTCCTCCGCTTACCTCAAACTGAAGCATGGCGAGTGGAACACCTATTGCTCGCATTTCACCGAGTGGGAGCGGAGCACCACTCTCGACATTTGAGTTCTCCCAGCCGCGTCTGCGGCCACCTGCACCCGTGCCGCGGCACGGGTCATTCTTCTTTATTCGGAAAGCCCCATGTCTCAGTACATTCTGACGGTTTCATGCATGTCGACCCGCGGTATCGTCGCTGCGATATCGGGTTATCTAGCTGAGAAAGGCTGCAACATCATCGACTCCTCGCAGTTCGATGATCTTCAGAACACTAAGTTCTTCATGAGAGTCACGTTCGTCTCGGAAGACGGCGCGACCCAGGCAGAAATTCGGGAAGGGTTCGAAAAGGTTGCCAAGCAGTTCGAGATGAGCTTCGAATTGGTCGACGCGTCACGTCCGATGAAGGTCATCCTGATGGTATCCCGCTTCGGGCATTGCCTGAACGACCTTCTCTATCGTTGGCGTATCGGAGCGCTGCCGATCGACATCGTCGGGGTCGTTTCCAATCACCACGACTATCAAAAGCAGGTGGTGAACCACGACATTCCTTTCCACCACATCACCGTGACCAAGGCCAATAAACCCCAGGCCGAGGCGCGCTTGGTGGAAGTCGTCGAGCAATCGGGCGCAGAACTGGTCGTTCTCGCTCGCTACATGCAGATTCTCTCGGACGCGCTTTGCCAAAAGATGTCCGGCCGCATCATCAACATTCACCACTCGTTCCTGCCGAGCTTCAAGGGCGCCAATCCTTACAAGCAGGCTTATGAGCGCGGCGTGAAACTGATCGGCGCCACGGCGCACTACGTCACTGCCGACCTCGACGAAGGTCCGATCATCGAGCAGGATACGGTACGCATCACGCATGCGCAGTCCGCGGAGGACTACGTCTCTCTCGGACGCGACGTGGAAGCCCAGGTGCTGGCGCGCGCCATCCACGCCCATATTCACCATCGCACCTTCATCAATGGCAACCGCACCGTCGTATTCCCGGCAAGCCCTGGGTCCTACGCTTCCGAGCGGATGGGCTGATAAAATCGCCAAGCTGATCGCCCGGCGCTCGGCACGATCCGTGCCCTGCTCTATCGTAGGATGAGGACGCGGGATCCGTATTGACCGAACGAAAGTGTCGCAGTGTTGCGACACTGTGCACTGCGGTATGGACTGCGCACCCTGTCGTTCGGCGACGAAGACGCGCAAATTTCTCCCATCGGGTTTCAGACCTGGATTTATCTCGACCAAGGGAGGATGGCATGCTGCATCAGAAAATCGTCGAATCTCCGTTCAAGCTGAAATATGGCAACTATATTGGCGGCGAATGGCGCGAGCCGATCGGCGGCAGATATTTCGACAACATCACGCCGGTGAACGGGGGCAAGATCTGCGAGATTCCGCGCTCCGATGAGAACGACATCAATGCGGCGCTGGATGCCGCCCATGCCGCCAAGGACAACTGGGCAAGGACATCAGCAGCCGAGCGTTCGAACATCTTGATGAAGATCGCCCAGCGGATGGAAGACAAGCTCGAAGCGCTTGCTCAGGCCGAGACGTGGGACAACGGCAAGCCGATCCGCGAGACCATGGCAGCCGACATTCCGCTCGCCATCGATCATTTCCGCTATTTCGCCTCCTGCATTCGCGCCCAGGAAGGCTCGATCGGCGAGATTGATCAGGACACGGTCGCCTACCATTTCCATGAGCCGCTCGGCGTCGTCGGCCAGATCATCCCGTGGAATTTTCCGATCCTGATGGCTGCCTGGAAGCTGGCGCCCGCGCTGGCCGCCGGCAATTGCATCGTCATCAAGCCCGCCGAACAGACGCCCGCTTCGCTGCTCGTCTGGGCGGAAATCGTCGGGGACCTGCTACCTCCMGGCGTGCTTAACATCGTCAACGGCTTCGGTCTCGAAGCGGGCAAGCCACTTGCGACCAGCACGCGTATTGCCAAGATTGCCTTCACCGGCGAAACGTCGACCGGCCGGCTTATCATGCAATATGCCAGCCAGAACCTGATCCCCGTCACGCTCGAACTCGGCGGCAAGTCGCCGAATATCTTCTTTGCGGACGTCATGGCGGAAGACGACGATTTCCTGGACAAGGCGCTCGAAGGCTTCGCCATGTTCGCGTTGAACCAGGGCGAAGTTTGCACCTGCCCGAGCCGGGCGTTGGTCCAGGAGTCGATCTACGATCGTTTCATGGAAAAGGCCGTGAAGCGGGTCGAACAGATCAAGCAGGGCAACCCGCTCGATGCCGCCACGATGATCGGCGCCCAAGCCTCCAACGAGCAGATGGAAAAGATCCTCTCCTATCTCGATATTGGCAGGCAGGAAGGGGCTGAAGTTCTAACTGGCGGCGGCCGCAACGATCTCGGTGGGGAGCTTTCAAGCGGCTACTACATCAAGCCGACGATCTTCAAGGGCCATAACAAGATGCGCATCTTCCAGGAGGAAATCTTCGGCCCGGTCGTGTCGGTGACGACCTTCAAGGACGAGAAGGAAGCGCTGGAAATTGCCAACGACACGCTCTACGGCCTCGGTGCCGGCGTATGGACCCGTGATGGCAATCGCGCCTATCGCTTCGGGCGGGAGATCCGGGCCGGCCGCGTCTGGACCAATTGCTACCATGCCTATCCGGCCCATGCTGCTTTCGGCGGGTACAAACAATCTGGCATCGGTCGCGAAACGCATAAAATGATGCTCGATCACTACCAACAGACCAAGAACATGCTGGTAAGCTACAGCCCGAAGGCGCTTGGCTTCTTCTGATCTCCTCTCAAGCGACTATGCAGGGCTTCCGGCTGTGGCCGGAGGCCCTTCGTGTTGATTGGAACCTATTGCGCCAAGCTCACTTTTCTTGCCGATAGCAGGCGGATTGATTTGAGCACGCCAAACGACGTCTGCGGAGCCTACGGGAAAAGCATTGCCTGCGGCTCCATCACTCGCCGACCAGCCGTGAGCGCCAGCACGGAGGCTGCAATCGCATGCCGGTCGATCCGGAAATGCCGATAGAGATCGCCGATTGTACCGGTCTGGCCGAAATGCTCGACACCGTGCGCAATGGTCTTGTGGCCTGCCACCGCGCCAAGCCAGGAGAGCGTGGCGGGATGACCGTCGATGACGGTGACGATGGTGCAATGGCTCGGAAGTGGATCGAGCAGCCGCTCGATATGGCTGACGGCGTGCGGATTGCCGCGGGCGCGCTCGCGCTGCGCCGCTGTCCAGCCGGCATTCAGGCGGTCGGCTGAAGTGACGGCAAGCACGCCGACATCGCGGCGGAACTCGCCGATCATGCCGGCCGCCGCAATGGCTTCATCCGCTACCGCGCCCTGATAGGCGATCACGACAGTGCAGTTCGGTCCCGGCTTTCGCAGCCAATAGGCGCCATCGACGGAGCCTCGGCGGAAATCATCGTCCACGCGCTTCAGTGGCTGTTCAAGTGGCTTGGTGGTGAGCCTCAGATAGACGGAGCCGCCTGTTTCGTCGCGCAGCCATGTGCGCTCGTCCGGATCGCCCTCGCCATCGCGCTGCATGTAGTCGAACGACCATTCCATGATGACGGCAAGCTCGTCGGCGAAGGCGGGCTCGAAGGCGGCGAGACCGTCCTGGCTCATGCCGATCAGTGGCGTGCCGATCGACTGGTGCGCGCCTCCTTCGGGGGCGAGCGTCACACCCGAAGGCGTGCCGACGATCATGAAGCGTGCGCCCTGGTAGCAGGCATAGTTCAACGCATCGAGGCCGCGGCAGACGAAGGGATCGTAGACCGTACCGATCGGGATAAGCCGCTTGCCAAACAGCGAATGGCTGAGGCCTGCGGCCCCAAGCAGCAGGAACAGGTTCATCTCGGCAATGCCGAGTTCGACATGCTGTCCCTCCGGCGTGAACTCCCATTTCGCCGTTGATGCGATGCGGTGCTCGATGAAGGCATCGGCCTGAGACTGGCGCGCGAACAGCTTGCGCCGGTTGACCCAAGCGCCGAGGCTGGTGGTGCCCGTCACGTCCGGGGATGTCGTCAGGATGCGCGCGGCGAGATCGGAGTTGCCCTTAGCGAGGTCGTCAAGGATCTTGCCGAAGGCGAGTTGCGTCGCAACTTCCCTTTGCGTCTCGAATTCGATCCGCGGCACCTCTAGCCGACGGTCGGCATGGCGTCGCGTCCCCGAGGAAAAGAACGGCGCCGAAGCGAGATACGCCTTGAGCGCGGCGATGTCAGGCACGCCTGCGAAGGGGTCCCATTCCTCCCCTGGCGCGATGCCCATATGCGCCTGCCATTCGGCGAACTGTTTCACCGTCATCAGCCCGCCGTGATTGTCCTTGTGACCGGCAATCGGCGTGCTCCAACCCTTGATCGTATAGGCAAGGAAGCAAGTCGGCCGGTTATGGTCGATGCCGGCGAAGACATTGGCCATGGTCTCCACGCAATTGCCACCGAGGTTCTCCATCAACGCCGAAAGCTCGGCATCGCTCCGACGCTCGATCGGCGCGGAGACGTCGCCCTGATCACCAAGATCGTCGAGCAGACGCTTGCGCCAGACCGCACCTCCCATGAAGGTCAATGCGGCGTATTCCTGGTTCGAGCAGTTGTCGATCCAGTCGCGCAACTTCGCCCCGCCCGGCTCCTCGAAGGCCGCACGCTGCAGCAAGCCATATTTGACGCGCACGACATCCCAACCGAAGGCCTCGAAGATCTTTTCGACCCGCTCGAACAGACCCTCGCGGACGATGCCGTCGAGCGACTGCCTGTTGTAGTCGATGATCCACCAGCAGTTCCTAAGATCGTTCTTCCAACCCTCCTGCAATGTCTCGTAGACATTGCCTTCATCGAGTTCGGCATCACCGACGAGCGCCACCATGCGGCCGAGCTTGCCATGACCCCACTGTTTGGCGCGGACGAAATCCCGCACGATCGAGGCAAGCGCCGTGATGCCGACGCCCAGGCCCACCGAACCGGTGGAGAAGTCCACATCGTCGGTATCTTTGGTGCGGCTCGGATAGCTCTGCGCGCCACCGTAACCCCCGAAATTCTCGAGCTTCTCGCGCGTCTGGCGTCCCATGAGATACTGGATCGCATGGAAGACCGGTGCGGCATGCGGTTTGACCGCCACACGGTCTTCGGGTCGAAGAGCTGAGAAATAGAGCGCCGTCAGGATCGACACGACGGAGGCCGAGCTCGCCTGGTGTCCTCCCGTCTTGATGCCATCGACCTTCGGCCGAACATGGTTCGCATGATGGATCATCCAATGGGAGAGCCAAAGCAGGCGCTTTTCGATGGTCGTCAGATGCCTTGTGTCCGTCATCGCTGGCTCCGCCAACGAGTGGACAATCAATGCATTCGGCCCGGCCGGGCGCTGTCGTCAGCCGTCCTTATAGTAGTAGCTATAGCCGTTGAGCGCCGGGGCACCGCCCAAATGGGCGTAAAGGACCTTCGAACCTTCGGGGAAGAAGCCCTTTTTCGTCAGATCGATCATCCCTTGCATGGATTTGCCTTCATAGACCGGATCGGTGATCATCGCCTCGGTACGGGCGGCAAGCCTGATTGCCGCATTGGTCTCCTCGGACGGCACGCCATAGGCAGGATAGGCATACTCGGGGTTGATGACGATCTCGCTCTCGCGGATTGACCGGCCGAGACCAACCAATTCGGCCGTGGAGTCGACGATCTTGCGGACCTGGGCGCGGGTCTGGTCGAGCGTGCCCGATGCATCGATGCCGATCACACGCTCCGCCCGATCCTGCGCGGCAAAGCCGACGATCATGCCACCCTGGGTCGAACCAGTGACGACGCAGACGATGATATAGTCGAAGGTGAAGCCAAGCTCCTTTTCCTGCGCCGCAACCTCTTCGGCGAAGCCGACATAGCCGAGAGCACCGTATTTGTGCACCGAGGCGCCGGCCGGGATCGGATAGGGTTTGCCGCCGGCATCCTTCACCGACTGGATCGCGTCTTCCCAGCTCTTGCGGATACCGATGTCGAAGCCGTCTTCGACCAGCCGGCTGGCGGCGCCCATCAGCCGCGTMAGCAGGATATTGCCCACACGATCATAGACCGCATCGTAATGCGGCACCCATTTCTCCTGAACGACCACGCATTTCATGCCGATCTTGGCGGCGGTGGCAGCGACCATGCGGGTATGATTCGACTGTACGCCGCCGATCGAGACCAGCGTATCGGCGCCCGACGCGATCGCATCGGGCACAATATATTCGAGCTTCCGGAGTTTGTTGCCGCCCATGGCCAAGCCGGAATTGCAATCATCACGCTTGGCATAGATCTGCACCTTACCGCCAAGGGCGGCGGTCAGCCGCGGAAGATGCTCGATCGGCGTCGGGCCGAAGGTGAGTGGATAGCGTTCGAATTTTTCGAGCAGTGACATCGATCGTGGCCCTCCGTGTTGATTTTGTAGCTGGAGGATAGGAGAAATCGTATGAAAGGTGCTCTCTAACTTCGTTGCCGTTTTTCTTTTCGATCGGTATCTTCGCGCAAGTATGATTTCTTTCTTCAATTTTTTAAGAGAAAATGAAAGATTCTTCCATGGCGGATTTCGACCGTATCGACCTGAAGATCCTGCGTGCCCTGCAGTCGGAGGGCCGGCTCACAAATGCAGAGCTGGCCGAGCGCGTGAATGTCAGCGCCGCCACTTGCCACAGGCGGACGCAGAGGCTTTTCGATGGGGGCTATATCACCGGCGTCCGCGCCGAAGTGGCGCCCGCAGCCGTCGGGTTGGGAGCGCTGGTGATGGTCGGCGTGGTGCTCGATCGCTCGACACCAGAAAGCTTTGCCGCCTTCGAAGGCGCTGTGATGGAAATGAAGGAAGTGCTCGACTGCAATCTCGTCGCGGGTGACTTCGACTACCTCCTGAAGATCCGCGTGCGCGACATGGCAGATTTCAATAAGCTGCACGGCCAGAAGCTCATTGCGTTACCTGGCGTCCGCCAGACAAGAACCTTTTTCGTGATGAAAGAAGTCAAGGAGAATGCACGGCTGCCGTTTTGAGAATTCCAGAAGCTGCTTTGTGCCAAGTGATGTCGTTCGGGGCCGCCGATTCGAATCCCAACCGGCGCGTACGGAATGGAGGTTGCACGCGGATCAAGGCGCAAGCGCTCATTGGCAACATCTGCGGCCCGCTATCTGTGTGCCCCATCAATGCATCGCCGAATGAAGTTTCCTGCATGCATGATAGCCTGCCGTCCCGCTTCGAGCTTTGCGTTCCATAGCGGCCATGCGTGGATCATGCGCGGCCAGATCTCGAGCGTCACCTCGACGTCGGCTTCGCCCGCAGCCGCTGCAAATCTTGTGGCATCGGCAAGCAGGCTTTCATCCGATCCGACCTGGATGAGGAGCGGCGGCATGCCCTTCAGATCGGCATAGAGCGGGGACACGCGCGGATCCTTGCGATCCACGTTCTGGGGCACGTAGGCGTCGGCGAGCTCAAGCAAATAGCCTTTGTGAATGAGCGGATCGATCGCATCCTTCGTTGCAAGCGTCGTACCGGATAGGGTCAGATCGGCCCAAGGTGAAATCAGCCAGCCGCACGCCGGCAAGGCTTCGCCGCCGGTAAGCAGCGTGCTGATCAGCGAGACGGTCAGACCCGCACCAGCACTATCGCCGCCAATGGCTATGTGTTCGGCGGCTATGCCCTGTCCACGCAGAAAGCGCCAGGCGGTGATCGCATMATCGAGGGCCGCCGGGAACGGGTTTTCCGGCGCAAGGCGATAGCCGACAGCAAGCGTCCGCACACCTGCCGCCCGCCCGGCTTCGGTCACCAGGCGGCGATGGCTGACGATCGAGCCGGAGCAATAACCACCCCCGTGGAAGAACATGAGAATACGCGAAGCATCGCTGCCCGGCGCCATTGACCATTCCGCGGAGAGGCCGTTCAACTCAACCGTTTCCAGTTTGATATCGTCGGCAATCGGCCAGGCCGCGCCGACTTCCTCGATTCTATGACGGCGCTCGGCCCATCCGAAAGGGCGAGGCTTTGAACTCAGCAGAGCACGGATAGCATCGATTTCGCGGTGGTCCGCCATCTTGATCTCCATATAGGCCCGGATGGATCGTTGCTGGATTTCAGTCGATGCAGATGTGATTGCCGCTAGCCGGGCTCAATGTCGCCAGGCTCATTCTGTCCCTTTGGGACATTCTTGGGGAATACCTCAGCCGCAGAATAGAATCGCCTTTGCGCCGTTGCAAGAACGCAGCGGTGTCCGCAGACAGGGCCGTCTGCAGGCCAACTATCAGGATGCCGGGCTTCGACAGTTACGGCGTCCCGGAACTCTATGGCCGGCACCTCAGCGCCCGCCCATGCCCGCATTGAGGGCTATGCTATTGTAGATGAGTTTCTGCAGCACGATCGCGAGGAAGATGCCTGGAAGCATGGAAAGGGTGGCGCCGGCCATCAGGTAGTTCCACTGCGTGCCTTGCTGCGTCTGGAACAGGGTGAGGCCGACGGGGAGGGTGGCGTTGTCGGCGCCGGTCATGACGATCAGCGGCCAGAGGAAATTGTTCCATTGTCCGATGAAGGTGAAGAGCGACAGAAGTCCGATCGCCGGCATCGACAGGGGCACGATGATGCTGACGAGGATGCGCAGGCGCGAGGCGCCATCGATCCTTGCTGCCTCTTCAAGCTCCATGGGTATGGAGAGGAAGAACTGCCGCATCAGGAATGCGCCGAACGTACCGAAGGAGACCGGCAGGATCAGGCCGGGGAAGGTGTTGACGAGGCCCAGCTTGTTGACGATTAGAAATAGCGGGATGATGAGCATCAGCGGCGGCACCATCAGCGTGCCGATATAGCCAAGCAGCAGCATTTCGCGCGCCCTGAATTTCAGCCGCGCAAAGGCGTAACCAGAAAGGCAGGAKACGACGACGGTGATCGCTGTCACGCAGATGGCGATGATGGCGCTGTTGAGGAAGAAGCGGCCGAAGGGCAGTCTGGTCCAGGCAGCGGCAAAATTACCCCATTCGAAAACCTCAGGGAGGATGCGCGCTGGGATCGCCGTCACTTCGGCGTTCGAGCGCACGGCGTTCGAGACCATCCAGAAGAAGGGAAACAGGAAGGCGATGGCGACGAGTGTGAGCGCCAAGTGATTGACAATATCGAGCGCCAGCTTCCGGCGGGCTCTGGTGTTGGACCTATGCGTCATAATGCACCCATTTGCGCTGGAGCCAGAATTGCAGCGCCGTCAGCGCCATGATCAGCGCGAACATCACCCAGGCGATGGCCGAGGCGTAGCCCATCTGGAAATTCTGAAAGCCGCGCTGGTAGATGGCGTAGCCGAGTGTCGCCGTCGACGACCCCGGTCCCCCCTTCGTCATGACGAAAATCTGATCGAAGACTTGTAGTGAGGTGATTGCCGTCATCACGGTGCCGAAGAACAGCGTCGGCGAGATCAGCGGCAGGCGGATTTTCCAGAAGCGGTCCCAGGCCGTCGCACCGTCTATCAGCGCTGCTTCGAGATAGGTGGCCGGCACCATGTCGAGGGCGGCGTTGAAGAGAACCGTATTGTAGCCGACGCCGGCCCAGAGCGAGGTGAGGACGACGGCCTGCATGGCGAGCGTGCGATCGTTGAGAACGCCCGTGAACGGCAGCGACAGCGCGGTCATCAGACTGTCAAAAAGGCCACCGCTGGTGAAGATCAGCATCCAGACCATGGCGACGGCGATGAGCGGAGTGAATGTCGGAAGAAAGAAGATTACCCGGAACCAGCGTTGCCCGATCTTGATGCTCGAAATCCACGTCGCCAGTCCGAGCGAAATGACGATATTCAGGACCAGATATTCGACGGTGAAGAAGATGGTGTTGCGCATGACCGTCCAGAATTGCGGGTCGGTCGTCAGCAGGCGCACGTAGTTGGAAAACCCGACGAAACGCGGCGTGCCGAGCAATTGCCAGTTGGTGAAGCTGAGCGCGATCGAAGCCAGGATCGGCAGGACGAGGAAGAGGACGATGCCGATCAGGCCCGGCAGCAGAAAGAACAATGCCGTCCATCCCTCGCCTCTGAACCATTCGCGGGAGCGGGGTGCTGGTTCGGCGATCATATCGGTGTGTTTGCCCAGCATCATGGGCCTCTCCTTTCCGGCAAGGGGCGCTGCGGTCGAGCCGGTGGGCCCGACCGCAGGCAGGCCAGATGCCCCGGGGTTAGGGAAGCTGGCTCTGAATGTCGCTGAGCACGCCTTCGGGTTTGGAGTCTCCGGTCAGCGCAAGCGGCACATATTGCGTCACCAGATTCTCAAACTGGTTCCATTTTTCATTAAGGCGGAAGGGGGTGGTGTGGGAGAACATATATTGCAGCGTGTCGCGGGTGCCGCTGACGTTTTTGGCCGCCCCGTCATACCAGGAGGTCTGTTGCGCAAGCCGTGCCGGTAGCGCGCGTCCTGCCGAACCGAGGATTTCGGCGGCCTTCGGGCCTGTCAGCACCTGCAGGGCCTTGAACGCAGCGTCCTTGTGCTGGCTGGCAGTGGAGATGCCCCAGCCCGAGCCGGCTGTGATGAAGCGTGACGGGCCGCTTCCGCGCGGCAGCGGCGCGATGCCGATCTTGAACTTGACGTTGGCCTGCGCGGTAATCAGCGTCCAGGGACCGTCGATATACATGGCGACATTGCCCGAAGCGAAGCGGCCGCTTGCCGCGGAGGCATCGGCTGCGGAGGCAAAAACGGGGGAGAGTTTGTCCTTGGCGGTGAGATCGGCATATTTGCTGAATGCATCGACAAAGCTGGCATTGGTGAGGTCGAATTCATTATCGGAATTGAAATATTCCGCACCGAGCGCGACGGGACCGGCAATGAAATCGAAGGCCTGGGTGCCGTAACCATAAGTACCGTCCTTCGTCAGCGTCTTGGCGTCGGCCTTGAAGTCGTCGAATGTCCAGTCCTTGGCAGGTTCCTTCAATCCGGCGGCAGCGAACTTGTCGCGATTGTAGAAGACCATCCATGGGCCGACATCGTAAGGCAGCGCATAGAGCTTGCCGTCATGCGAAAGCCCGGACATGATCGATGTCTCGAAATCCGCAACCTTCACGTCGCTGGTTTTCACGTAATCGTCGAGGGGTGTCAGGATCGAATAGAAATTCGGCATGCGCATCGACTGCATCGAGACGATGTCGGCGACTTGTCCCGATGCCGTCAGCACTGGCAGGCGCGTCCAATAGTCAGTCCAGCCTGAAAGCTGTAGCTGGACCTTGATGTCGGGATATTGCTGGGTGACGAGATCGGCCAGTTGCTGCCAGAGCTGCGCATCGTTGGGCTCGCCCCACATCTGCCAGGTCAGGGTCACGGGTGCATCCTGCGCTTGCGCGCCGATGCCGGGTAGTGAACTCGCCGCAAGGGCGGCGGCAAAGATCAATGAACGCTTCATGATGGTTCCTCCTCCTGAATGACTTTGGTTGCAGTGACGTTCGTCACACTCCGGACGCTCCCCTCCGGCTTGGTCTTGCGGCTTATTCAGGCCGCGATCATGGCCTCCAGATCGACGATGAGGCCGATCAGCTCCATCCGCTGGCGCCGCCAGATATCGGGACCCTGTCCCGGCTCCAGAATAGTGGTCATGCGCTGGAGGAAGTCAGGTGGCAGCCGTTCGAGTTCGGCTGCCATGGGCAGGTTCCAGCCATCACCCGGAAAATAGACCCGGTTGAAGGCAAAGACCGTCTGCAGGATGGCGTTCGCAAGCTTGCCCGTCAGCCCGACGAGAAAGACGAGATCGCGACGGGCAACCTTGCTCTCGTAGTGATAATCCCTGGCCCAATAGCGCAGAATATCCATGTAGTGGCTGAGGACGGTTGCCCTAAGCGCTTCTGGATACTGCGCAAGCTGCTGCTTCCATTTGGCCAGCAGACCCCGCGGATCGGCGATGATCTGCTGGCTGGCAAGGTCCGTCGGCAGATGATAGCCCCAGATCGTCCATTCGAAGCTCTTGGGCACGAGAATGCCGGCAAGCCAGGAGTCCAGATCGCGTTGCACGCCGGCGTAACGACGCATCCAGACACCATCCATGCGGATGCCTTCGGCCTGCCAGCCTCGCAGCGCGGTCTCGAAACGCCACCACGCCGCGGTTTGTCGAACCTCCGGTCCGCGATAAGCATCGGCATAGACCCGGAAGTCGAAATCCGATTGCGCATCTGAGCGTCCCTTGCCGCGCGAGCCGGCGAGCGCGACGGCACCATTGCCGTCTTCGGCCAGATCGGCGATCAAAGGGGTCATTGCGGCAATGAGTTCGGCTTCGCGGCTCATGACGGCACCGGGCGGCTGGGTTTCGCGCTCTCCTTCAGTCCTTGAGGATCAACTCGATGACCGGGGTCACGACATCCGGCTTCAGCACCGGCAGTTCCAGCGTCAGAATGCCGTCTCCGACGGCGACGCCGATGTTGGAATCGACGTCAGCATCCGGGTCGAGCCAATGGAGCTCGCTGGCATCATGCAGGAACTGCGCATATTTGACCTTGCGTCCCAGCCCTTCGATGTGGATGTGGCGGAACGGCCAGGTCTGGATGTGCAGATAGAGCCGATTGCCCTTCTGGGTGAAGCGGCAACCGCTTGGCGCCTTATGGGTAGAAGGCCCGGCGCCATAGATCGCACGACCATTCAGCCGCATCCATTCGCCATAGGTGTCGAGCGCCTTGATGGCGCGGGCATCGAAGGTTCCGCGGCCGGTCGGGCCGACATTCATCAGAAGATTGCCGCCGAGCGAAACCGTATCGACCAGTATGTTGATGAGCTGGTCGGCATCCTTCCAGCTCGTTTCGTCGCGAAAGTAGCCCCAGGAACCGCTGAACGTATGGCAGGCTTCCCAGCGCACCGGCAATCCGGCAACCATTGGAGCGACACGCGGCGTATACTGTTCCGGCGTCACCAGATCCGGCATGTGATCGGCGTCACGCGGCAGATCGAGGCGGTCGCCGACGATGATGTCGGGCTGTAGCTGCCGCACCAGCTTGATGAGGTCGTCGCTCTCCCAATCGGCGCGACCCTTGCCGGGCAGGCCCTTATAGACGCGACGGGGATAGCTGAAATCGAACCAAATGACGTCGATCTTGCCAAAATCAGTCAGAAGTTCGGTCACCTGGTCGCGCATATACTTGGCGTAGCGGCGGACGTCGCGGCCCTCATTGAGCTTGGCGGCATCCGGATGGTTGCGCTGCGGGTGATGTCCGTCGATCGGGAAGTCCGGATGATGCCAGTCGAGCAGCGAATAATAGAAGCCGATCTTCAGCCCCTCGGCGCGAAGCGCTTCGACATAAGGCCCGATCAGATCCTTGCCATAGGGCGTGTTGGTGACCTTGTAGTCAGTCACCTTGCTGTCCCAAAGGCAGAAGCCTTCATGATGCTTGGCGGTGAGGACCACATATTTCATGCCGGCTTGGCGAGCGCGGCGTGCCCATTCGCGGGCATCGTAGAGGTCGGGGTCAAAGTTGTCGAAATATTTCCGATAGGCCTCGGTGGTGAATTCTTCGCGGTTCTTCAGCCATTCGTGGCGGGCGCCGAGGGCGTAAAGTCCGAAGTGGATGAACATGCCGAAGCGGTCGTGTCCAAACCATGCCTTGCCGTCGGCCGCACTACGGCCACTGCTGATCGCTGCGTCGCTCACGCTATCCTCCCAAGATTTATGGCAATATCGAACCGGTTCGATTTAATCATTGAATCTATCGCTCGGTATGTCAAGCTCGCTGTTGAAATCTCTTTCTGCATATTGCTTCATGGGCGGCGGATGTTAGATTTATGACAGCGACTCATCGATGGAGGTTCTTTCGATCGGAAAGCTGAAGGCGATAGAAACGGTTCGATAAATTCATGGCCACAATTCGCGATGTCGCCAAACTCGCTGACGTATCCGTCTCGACGGTGTCATTGGCTTTGAGCAATCCGGCGCGTGTCAGCCAGAAAACGCTGGAGAAAATTCGTCAGGCGATCGCTGCGGTCGGCTTCGTTGCCGACCCGCTTGCCCAAAGCCTGGCGCGCGGGCGCAGCCGCATGATCGGCTTTGTCGTCGGCAATGTCGGCAACCCGTTTTTCGGTGACATCAGGCGCGAGCTGGAAAATTATGCGCTCGATCACCAGCACTTCGTCGTCGTGACTGATTCCTCCGGCAAGACAGATCGCGAGAGGGCGATGGTCGAGCACCTGATCGGCCTCAAGACCGCAGGGCTGGCGCTTGCACCATCAGGCTACAATCAGGACTACACCGACTTCATCGCCAGCCTGAATGTCCCGATCGTCTGCTTCGACCAGAAGGTGGCCGGTATCGAGCGCGATTTCGTCGGCTCAGACAACTACCTAGCCGGCGCGATGCTGACCGAGCACCTTCTGCAGCTCGGCCATAGGCGCATCGCTTTCATCACTGGCCCGAGCCATATGCACACGGCAACGGAGCGTTATCGCGGCTTTGCCGATACCATGGCCAATGCCGGCGTTGAGGTGAACCCGTATTTCGTGGTCGACGGGCAGTTCACGCGCACGGCCGGCTATGAGGCGGCCATGCGTCTGCTCATCCAGCCCGAGCGTCCGACGGCGATCCTCGGCGCCAACAATACCGTGGCGCTCTCGGCGCTGCAGGCCATGCAGGAATTGGGCTTCCGCTGTCCCGAAGATATCTCGCTCGCCATGATCGACAATGTGCAATGGAGCTCGGTCATCACACCGCGCATTACCATGGTGGTTCAAGATACATTGGCGCTCGGCGGCATCATCGCCCGGCGTCTCATGCATCGGATCACCAGCCCCCAAKGCGCCGTCGAGCCGCCGCAGGATTTCGTCCTGACGCCGAAATTCGTTCCGGGCAATTCCTGCCGGAGGGTTTAGGGGATCTGCGCGGCTGGCACATGTCGCACCGGAATGATCAACCTCGACCGCTGGCGACCACCGACTACTGCACTACGAAGATTGTTGCAGACTAGGCGCTTTGTGCTTGCCTACGACGCATGTATCCAAACATTGAATTTTGTAACCAAACGCCGCGAATATTGCTGTGCCCGGCCCTTGGGCGTTAGCAAAGATCACGATCGGCAACTCAATTAATGTTGAAAAATCACTTGCGTAGTGATCGCCGCGCCTCATCGTGGCACGAGCGACCCCGTCATATAGGCCATGGGCCTGAGGATGCGGACATCTATCGAAATCAAAAGACATTTTGAGAAATTTTGCGGCCGAATTTCAATCACGGATCCTGAGCTAGCAACTGCATCGTCGCCGTTGCTCAACGCTCCCGGCGGACGGAAGCCGGAAGACCTGCTTGGGCACTTTTCGGGCTTCTGACAGCTTTCAGCCGCCTGGCTGATCCCCACCAAGAACTCCTCTGGGTGACTTCAGATGTCTTTGATCACGGCGAAATGCCCTCTCAATCCTGCAAAGCCACGTTTTCAATTGTCGAGGGCAGGTTGATGACACTGCTGACTTTCGTCATTCCTGTCAGCCATCAAGCCAATTCTAGTGATTGGCCTTTACTGAAGCGGCGACTTGCGCAAACGATCGTGTCGATCTCCGCACAGTCCAACGGCGACTGGCGCGCCGTTATCGTCGCCAATGAAGGCGCTGATCTACCCGATCTGCCTCAGAACTTCACAGATCAGCGGGTAAGATTCCCACCAAATCCGTTGCTCGACCTGCACAGCGCCGAACGCGAACAAGTTTATGAAGCGGTCCGCCTAGATAAAGGTCGCCGTATATTGGCTGGCATGCTTTCTCAGCGCGACACGCGCTTCTTCATGATCGTAGATGACGATGATTTCGTCAGCGCCAACATCGTCGACTTTGTGGCCTGAAACACCAATGCCAACGGCTGGAAGACGACCAGGGCTATCTCTGGAGTGAAGGCGGTCGGCTGCTGCTGCATCACAACGACTTCGCCAATTATTGCGGCACGTCGCTGATCATCCGGTCCGATCTCTATAGGTTGCCGGCATGTTTTGAGGATGCGAAGGCCGATTACATCAAATCCATGCTCGGCAGCCATGTGCGCATCGGCAAGCTGCTCGCCGACGCCGGCTCGCCGCTCGGATCCCTTCCTTTCCGCGGCGCAATCTATCGGGTCGGCCACAGTCGGCGCCCACAGCAAGTCCTCCAATCTCCTCAGGACTTATTTCTTGAACAGGTCTTTACTCAGCCAGCCCCGCCAATTCGTGCGCAACCTTAGACGCGCGCGGCTACTTAGCCCTACCTTGCAAAATGAATTCTTCGACGCGAACGCAAACAGATAAGGGTCGAGCATAGATGGGAAGTGAATCTACCCATCGCTGGAACGACATCAGAGCGTCCACCGTTTAAAAGTGGTAATACATGAAAGCCGGTAACCCAACACGTAAATCAATCAACATTTACGTGCGTTGCACGATGATATTGCTCATATTTGCGATCGCAGTCTTTCTGCTGGCATGCGTTGGAACTCCAATATATCTCATTCTGTCATTTCTTCTAAAGCCGCTCCACACATTGCACTTGCCGTAGAAAAGCGAATATCAAATCCGACGTTTCCGCTTCGACGTTCAGGGGCCGCCTTCTGCGCGGATATCCTTGTGTCCCTTGGCACGCGTCACCCCTGTCTCGCCGTGGCTCCGGTTGCGACCGTCAGGATGAAGTCGTCGAGCTCCTGTTCCAGGCTTTCGACCGGTAGGCCAACGAATCGTCCTTCGAGGCTGATGCTGACGACGCCGTGGACGGCGCCGAAGAGGGTTCTTGCGCGGATGGCACGCGCCGTCTCCGACATGGTCGGCTGCAGTTCGGCGAGCGGCTCGGCAATGACGCCCATCAGGAACATGTGCTCTTGAAGGTGCCATTCGGGGCTCGGGCGGTCGTCTGGTGGCCGGTGGTCGAAGAGTGCCTTCCACAAATTGCGGTGGGCGACCGCAAACCTTAGGTAGCCGCGTGCAAGGTTGCGCAGCCGGTCCGTCGGCGTGTGATCCTTGACCTCAGCCAGCGTCAAGAACGCCTCGAGCATCTTCAGAGTGGCCGAATTAACGTGGATGACCAAGTCATCGAGATCGGCAAAGACGGTGTAAAGGCCTCCAAGAGCGCAGCCGACATCCTGCGTGACGTCACGCGCCCTCAAGTTGGAAAGTCCGTCGGTCGCTATGCGATTGCGGGCCGCCTCGATCAGCCTCAGCTTCAGATCCTCGCGCTTTTCCAGGGTTTTCCTCGCCATTAACCATTCCATTTCGATTTTTGAACATCGTTCAAAAATGTTATTGAACGATGTTCACGATTCTGGCATATCTTGCTTCGTGAACATCGTTCATAAACGGGAGACGACAAATGTTCAATTCAATTCTGACGCTTATTCGCGGTCGGGCCTACGATGCGGAGCAGGCTTTCATGGATCGCCATGCCGTGCCTCTGTTGGCGCAGCAGATCCGCGACGCGGCTGACGCCATCCAGTCGGCACGGCGGGCAGTGGCCATTGCTATTGCGCAGAACGAGCAGGAAAAGAGCCGGCACGCGGTGATTGTCGGTCGCATCGCGGATCTGGAAACCCGGGCGGTTGCCGCCCTGCAGAAGGGGAGCGATGAGCTTGCCCGGGAGGCGGCTGAGGTGATTGCCCAGCTCGAAGCCGAGCGGGATGCTTCCGAGAAGGCGCAGGCGCAGTTCACCCGGACGATCGGCAAGCTGAAAGCAACCGTCCGTGCATCTGAAGCGCGGCTGCAGGAATTGCAGCGTGGCGAGCGCCTGGCGCGGGCCACTGAGCAGACACAGAAACTTAGTGAGGCCTGCGACGACAACTCCGGCCTGGCAACCTTGGACGAGGCTGAGGAGACGCTTGCCCGCCTTCGGGCCTATCAGGATCGCTGCGAGATCACGGCATCGGCCATGAAGGAAATGGACGCTGCCAACCGGCCGGGAATCGTCATCGAAAAACTCGCCAGCGCCGGCTTCGGCGCACCGCTTGGCCCTTCGGCCGACGACGTGCTTGCCCGCCTTCGCGAACGCATGAATTCAGCCGCCTGAAACCGAACACACCAAACATAGAAGAGAGGATACGATCATGAACGACAGCTTCCAGAAACATTCCCAGGCTTGGGTCAACTTTTCCTACATCTCCTTCGGCGCCGCCGCCTTCATGCTTTTCGTCGGTCTCTACATGATGCCGATCGATCTCTGGGGCAAAGGCTATCTCGCCATGGGCATCCTGATGCTGGTGCAGACCGCGGTCAATGTTACGAAGACGATCCGCGACAATACCGAGGCTGACAAGCTGATCCGCAAGGTCGAGGATGCCCGCACGGAGAAGCTCCTGGTTAAGTTCAATCGTGACGGTCAGGACTAAACTTTATTAACGACGCCACAGGGTTGTATCTGCGCTCAACCTTTGCGTAACTACTCTGTGGCGTCTTGTTGGCTGAACGAGGGATAACGCCATGCAAAAGCACCTGATGAGATCGAGGAAGTTCGCGCCGCTGTTCTGGACGCAGTTCCTCACCGCCTTCAATGATAATTTTCTCAAGCAGACTCTGGTTTTCGTCATTCTCGCGAAGATGGCGACGGAGGGTGCGGCGCTGGTGACGCTTGCCGGCGGCATCTTCATCGTGCCGTTCCTGCTGCTTTCAGCGATTGCCGGGGAACTTGCCGACAAATACGACAAGGCTGAGATGGCCGAGCTTCTGAAGCGCTGCGAGCTTGGCGTGGCGGCGATCTCCGTCGTCGGCATCGCGTTTTCTTCCATCTGGGTTCTGATGCTTGCCCTCTTCGGCTTCGGCGTCATTTCCTCCCTCTTCGGGCCGATCAAATACGGCATCCTGCCGGATCATTTGCACAGCCGGGATCTTCCCAAGGCCAATGCCTGGATCGAGGGCGGCACCTTCATCGCCATTCTCACCGGCACCATGGTCGCGGCGGTTGCTTTCCGTGAAGGCGAAAATGTCTGGATCTTCGGCCCGATGATGATGGCGCTTTCCATCCTCTGCTGGTTTGCCGCCCGTATGATCCCCTCGACAGGCTCCAAGGCACCAGATCTCGTCGTCGACACCAATGTTGTGCGCTCCAGCTACAGGCTGGTCAACGAGCTTCGCGCCGACAGCCGCATCTGGCGCGCTTCGCTGATGAACTGCTGGTTCTGGTTCGTCGGTGCCTTCATCATGTCGATGCTGCCGGTCATGGTGACCGACATTCTCGGTGGTTCCGAAATCGTCGTTCCCGCCTACCTGGCAATCTTTGCCATATCCGTTGCCATCGGCTCGGCCATCGCCGGATGGATGGCTGCCGGTCGCATCGTGCTCTTGCCGGCGCCTGTCGGCATGTTGATTGTCGCGCTCTTCGGTCTCGATCTCGCCTGGAACCTGTGGGGTCTGCAGTCGACGTCTCACGCCGAAACCATTCTCGGCTTCTTCGCCGGGCCGAAGACCATTCGCGTCGCCATCGATCTCGCCGGCATGGCAATCGGCGGTGCGTTCCTGGCCGTCCCGACCTTTGCGGCCATGCAAAGCTGGGCGCATGAGGATCGCCGCGCCCGCGTCATCGGCGCCGCCAATGTGCTGTCGGCTCTCTTCATCGCCGTCGGCCTGGCCCTCGTGGCCGTCCTGCAGGCCATCGGCCTGTCGGTTCCGGTGGTTATTCTCAGCATCTCCGTGCTCAATATCGCGATCGCTTGGCTCATGCTGAAGATGCTGCCGACCAACGCCTTCCGAGACCTCATCTCCATCATCTTCCGCGCCTTCATGCGGCTGGAAGTCGAGGGTCTGGAAAACATCCGCAAGGCAGGTCCTGCGCCGATCATCGCGCTGAACCATGTGAGCCTGCTCGACGGTGCCCTGGCGCTTGCCATTACTGAGGAAGAGCCCGTCTTCGCCATCGACTATGCGTTCGCCAAGAAATGGTGGGTGCGGCCGCTTTTGACGAAGTGCAAGTTCCTGCCGCTCGACCCGACGAAGCCGATGGCGACGCGCTCGCTGATCAAGGTGATCCAGGATGGCAGCCCGGTCGGCATTTTCCCCGAGGGTCGTCTGACGGTCACCGGCACGCTGATGAAGGTCTATGACGGTGCCGCCATGGTCGCCGACAAGACCGGCGCGATGATAGTGCCGGTGCGTATCGATGGTCTGGAAAAGAGCTATGCTTCCTACCTGACGTCGAGCCATGTTCGCCGCCGTCTCTTCCCCAAGGTCAAGGTGACGATCCTTGAGCCGGTCAAGCTTGACGTTCCGGCCGAACTCAAGGGCAGGAAGCGGCGCATCGCGGCCGGTGCTGCCCTCTATCAGATCATGTCGACGCTGATGTTCCGCACGGCCGACACCGATAACACGGTACTTGGCCGCGTCATCGAAAGTGCCCACGAATATGGCGGCAAGAAAATCGCCGTCGAGGACCCGATCGCCGGCAAGCTATCCTATGCCAAGCTTCTGACCGGTGCCGCAGTACTCGGCGCGAAGTTCCGAAAGATGTTCCCCAACGAGAAGACGCTTGGCGTCATGCTGCCGAACGCCAATGGCACGGCCGCGACTGTCCTCGGCGTCATGTCGGCGGGCAAGGTTCCGGCCATGCTAAACTTCACCGCGGGTGCCGCCAATATCCTCTCCGCCTGCCGGACKGCAGAGGTCAAGCATGTGCTCTGCTCGCGCGCCTTCATCACGCAGGCCAAGCTCGGCCCCGTGGTCGAGGAGCTTGAAAAGCATGTGACGTTCGTCTGGCTGGACGAGCTGCGAACGCAGATCACCGCTCTCGACAAGATCGCCGGTCTCACCCGCAAATATCGGCCGCTGGTCAAGCGCAGTGCCGAGGACCCGGCCGTCATCCTCTTCACCTCCGGTTCCGAAGGGGCGCCCAAGGGCGTGGTGCTGAGCCACCGCAATATCCTGTCGAACGCAGCCCAGGCGGCTTCGCGCATCGACTTCCACCCCGGCGACAAGGTGTTCAACATCCTGCCGATGTTCCACTCCTTCGGCCTGACGGCAGGCACGATCCTGCCGCTGGTCTCGGGTGTGCCGGTGTTCTTCTATCCGTCGCCGTTGCACTATCGCATCGTGCCGGAGCTGATCTACGTCTCGAACGCGACCATCGTCTTCGGCACGGATACGTTCCTGAACGGCTATGCGCGCAGCGCCCATCCTTACGACCTGAGATCGATCCGGTACATCTTCTCGGGCGCCGAGCCGGTGAAGGCATCGACCCGCGAAGTCTATATGGAGAAATTCGGCCTGCGCATCCTGGAAGGTTATGGCGTGACCGAGGCGGCGCCGGTGATCTCGCTGAACACGCCGATGTACAACCGCACGGGAACGGTCGGTAAGATCATGCCAGGCATGGAATGGAAGCTMGAGCCGGTACCCGGCATTGATGAAGGCGGCCGTCTTCACATCCGCGGCGCCAACGTCATGTCCGGCTACATGCGCGCTGACAATCCCGGCGTCCTCGAGCCGCTGCCGGAAGGCTGGCACGATACCGGCGATATCGTCACCATCGATGAAGACGGCTTCGTCAAGATCCGCGGCCGCGCCAAGCGCTTTGCCAAGATCGGCGGCGAGATGATCTCGCTTGCGGCAGTGGAGACGCTTGCCGCGCAGCTCTGGCCCGGCGCTCTCAGCGTCGTTTCTGCCGTGCCGGACCCGAAGAAGGGCGAGCGTCTTGTGCTTCTGACCGATGCCACAAACGCCACGAGAAGCGATTTCCTGACATTCGCCAAATCGAAGGGCGCCACGGAAATGATGGCCCCTGCCGAAGTCACCATCGGCAAGGTCCCGGTCCTCGGCTCCGGCAAGGTCGATTTCGTGACTGCCCGCGCCATGGCGATGGAAGGCCTGTCGCAGGCGCAGGCGGCCTAAAATTCCGTACCTGAACGGCAAAGCGGTCGATGATTTGAACCATCGACCGCTTTTTACTCGAAGCTMGGCATCGTGCCATGCGTAAGCCTGTGATGTGAGCGCGGATCCAGGGCAATCAAGAAAACTAAGCGCCGCCGAGTGCTCATGATTGCAAGTAGATTCAAAGATTTAGAACCGCGATACTTTAGGTCAATCCGGCCGGTGACTGCTTTGGGGAGTGCAGTGAAAGATAAGCGTTTTTTCTTGAGGCCTTTACTACTGAGGGGGATCATTGTATCCGCATCGGTTTTAGTGCTTGCAAGGCTTGGTCTTTCCGTTGAGAAGCTTGTTGACTGCAAGCCGGATGATTTTCTTGCCTTTCCGCTGACGGTCGTTCTGCCTTTTGCCGCCCTGTTCTTTTTGGTTCGGATGCGGAGCACCCGGACGTCCGAGGGAGCGCTGATGCGGCTTGCTGCGTTAGCACTCATTCTCATGATCCTTGGCGTGCCCAACTTGGCGCTGCATCTAGCTCTTGGATTCCCGATCGCCTTTCTGGTTGTCGAATTGTTTGAGACACGCATTCCTGCGTCGTTGCGCGATGCCATCAAGCGGCGGCTCATCGTATGATGGCATTGCAGCTCCCAGAACCGTTGATGTGGTTGCTCCGCTGGGCACTCTTGTTTGGTCCCCTGGCTTTGCTCATGGTTCTTATTCGCTGGCGCCCACCGAACCATCGGCGGCAGGTTGCCGGATTTTTTGCGTTTCTCTATGGCGTGTCCGGTATTTTCGTCACGCATTCGCTGGCACTTTCCGCGGGCTGGTGGAGCTATGGCTGGAATGCCCTGATGCTGAACGGCCTGCCGGTCGATATCATCATCGGCGGTGCGATCCTGTTCGGGCCTGTTTTTTATTTCGCCTTCCCCCGGACCAGTCCCGTGCTTATTTGCGCGACGATCATGATCGGGATGCATGGCGTCCTCTTTACGTCGCTGGTACCGCTTGTGTCGGCCGGACCGAACTGGATCCTGGGTGTCGCATTCGTCTTTGCCACAGCACACGTCCCCGCTCTCTATCTTGCCCGTTGGACGGAACAGAATATCCATCTCCCACGGCGCGTTGCACTCCTGGCTTTGATGTATGCCGGCCTCACTTTCGGCATTCTTCCTTCGTTGATCATGGCGGCCATGGGCGGCGAGTGGGCTTTGTCGACGCGTTCAACCTTGTGGTGGATCGGCATGTTGTCCGGCCTGGCACCTAGCTTCGTCATCGGACTTAGCGCTGTGCAGATGCTGGCGGTTCAGGGATTGGGCACGGCCATACCCCTGGATCCGACCGAGAGGCTGGTCAGAACCGGCATTTACACGTTTGTGCGCAATCCGATGCAACTGTCGGCCGCTCTATCGTGGATGGTACTCGGAGCATTTCTCGGCAATATCTGGATCATGGCAGCGGCGATCATGGCCTGGATTTTCGTCGAAGGTGTCGTGCGCTGGCACCATCGCCATGATCTTCAGCAGCGCTTTCCAGAAGGTTGGGCGGAGTATCGGCGCGAGGTTCCAGAGTGGCTGCCGCTCTGGCGCCCGCATTGTCGCGCTATGGCCACGCTTTCATTGAATGAGGACATGTTGCCCGATCGGCTGCTCGGAAGACTCCTGGCGAAAATCGGTTCGACAGGCCTCGAAATCCGTTATCAGGCAGGCCGAGCGCGATATGACAATCCTTCCGATCACAAATCCTACGCCGGTCTGCCGGCCCTGTGCATGGCGCTGACCCACGGCAATTTTATCACCGCGTTGATCGGCCATCTAATTCTTTTGCCTGTTCTGCCTTTGCAAGCCATGTCACGCACGACGGTGTCTGCATGAGCAGTCCGCCCGACATCAGGAGCAAGCAACCCAACCGCTTCGTGCTCGGCATCGATCACCTGTTGCGCATTCGCTCGGACCAACTCGCATTTTATACGCGTCTGCACAGGGACTATGGCGACGTCGTACAGCTTCGGCTTGGTCCTTACAGGCTGTGGTATCTCTTTCACCCGGATTTCATCGAGCCCGTTCTGACCCGGCAGGCGGATGCATTTATCCGCTTTCGCAGAATGATGGCCGTCCTGCGCCAATGGAATGGCGACAGCCTTCTACTGGCGGAGGGGCAGCATTGGCGTGAAAGGCGGCGAAAGGTGTTGCCGGCCTTCCAGTCTCGACGTCTCCCGGCTTATGGCGAGGCTGTCGTGGATGAAACCGCGAGACTTTGCGAAACTCTGGCGGAAAGCGCTGATAGTCGCGGCCAATTGCTCTTTGATGCGGACCAAGCCATGGCGAGACTTGCCCTGAACGTCGCCATCCGAACCCTGTTCGGTATGCGCCCGGTTGCCGACGGCGATCGCATCGAAACGGCGGTGCAGGATCTCTCCATCGTCGCCTTTGCGGAAAGTACCTCGCCGCTGAACATTCCCAACTGGCTGCCTCTGCCCCTCGCGCGTCGCAAGCGCCGGGCCATGCGGGACATGGACGAATTCGTCATGGGACTGGTGAGGGAGGCGCTCGAACGCTCCGATGATGGCGGCGCCTATCTTATTTCCAGCCTGATCGAGCATCACGAGCGCCGCGCGGCAGCCATTCGCGACGACGCCATGAGCCTGCTAATCGCCGGTCACGAAACCTCGGGCGCGCTGCTTGCGTGGGCACTGGCTGCGCTGGCAGCCCATCCGGTCTGGCTGGGGAGGGCCTTGCATGAGGTCGATAACGTACTGGGCGGTTCGCCTCCGAAGACTTCCGATCTTGCCCGGCTGCCGACGATCACGGCGATCCTCAACGAAACTCTGCGGCTTTATCCGCCGGCCTATACGTTGTTCCTACGCGAGGCGCTAAGGGATGTGGAGATCAATGGCCATATGATCCGCCGCGGAGATCTCGTGCAGATTGTGCCGTTCATCACGCAACGCGACGGAAGATTCTTCAAGGACGCGAAGCAGTTCGATCCGCAGCGGTTCATGGGCGAACCGGATTGGCCACCTTACGCCTATCTGCCTTTCGGGGCCGGCCCTCGCGTCTGTATCGGCCAGAACTTCGGCCTCATGGAAACGGCTTTGGCGCTTACGACGATGCTGCAATGGATGGAGCCGCAACCCTGTGATCGAATGCCGGCACCCGCGGCGCGCTTTTCGCTGCGCCCCGCCGCCGGCATGCCCTTGCAATGGCGGACACGCCGTTTTTAGCCGCGCGCCCCCAAGCCCAAACCTCAGCTCGTCAGGCGAGGGCTTCTGATGATTTTCAGGAAGAGTGCGTTCATTGCATCGGTGATGCCTTGGGTCGGATTGACCTCGAAATATAGGCCAGGCGAGGCGCAGCTTTGCAGGCGTGTCGGGATTTGCGATTGGAATGGGGCKATCCAGGTGTTGTACCAGTTGTTTGCCGGCAGCGGCAGGTAGGTCGTGTAGAGAATGGCGATCTTGACGTTTTGATCCTTCAGCGGCTGACAGAAGGAGGTGTCGATCGGCTCCTGGCACCGCGTGCCGGTCAAGGGTTTCGTGCAGGTATAGGGCTTCTTGCTGTCGCCAACCCCATCTGTCACAAAGAAGAGAACCTTTTCGCGATCGGTGCTGCTGGTGCCGCCACCGCCCGCGCCCATGTTGGTCTTCATTTGGGTGAGTGCGCTGTCGAAACTTGTCGTCTGATCGTTGTTATAGCCTTGATAGGGAATGGTCATCAGATCGACGGCGTCGGTATAGCTCTTGACCTGCGCCATATCGGACGACAGGCCGGATACTGTCGTTAGCTGCGCTTTCTCCGCCTGCGTGCCGAAGGTGTAGACTGCCATCCTGTATTGATCGGGCGTCGCGCGGCTGGTCGTCGCCGTTTCCGTCAGCTTCTGTGTCGCCTGGCGCACCACGTCGATGCGCATGCTGACCCCAAGTTTCTTCGCCAGAGTGTAATAGTTGTTCGTCGTGTCCATGTTGTGGCAGGCGAAGGCGCACTTGTCGCTGGTATTCGCCTGCATCGTCGCGACGTCGGTCGGCGTCGCTCCCACGCCCATGGAGGGCGTGTTGTCGAGCAGCATGTAGAAATCGATGAAGGTGGCGGTCTGGTATTGCGCGGTGGCCGATCCGGCGATCGGAATGGACGTGTCGCCCAGGATCTGCAGAAACGACGTTGGAACAGTCGCATGGAAAGTGATGTTCGACGTTACGATATTGGCTGCCTTCGTCACCGAGATGTCGACATTGACCGKAACATTCTTCCAGTCGCTCGCGAGTTGACCGAAGAAGAGCTTGCGTGCCTCATCCTGCCCGATTGTCACCACGCCGTCTCCAGACATGGTCATGGCTGCTGCTACGCCGCTGGAGGATTGCGCGATCGCGCCGAGTGCTGCGGCATTGGCTGCTTCATAGAGCTGGCTGCGCAAGCTGAGCGCATTGGAAACGTCGACTGCCAGGCCTGCCGCGCCGATCAAAGGTACCGCGAGGAGGGCGGTAATCGTGCCGAAATTGCCGGATTTGCTCCGCAGGAAGCGAAGAAGCGTGTGAAACATCTGATAGACCACCAAGGCTAGGCGACGCAGTTCATTCGCGCTCGATCCGCCCTCATGGCAGTTTCCAAACCGTATATCGCTAAAATATAAAACCGCGTTTAAGGCGCACTATTAAGAAAGAATGAATCGTCAGCGCCTGGCGCCCAATCTGGTTCATTTATGGTGCTGAGAAGGCGCTATGCACTTGCCTCCAACAAATCGGCAGTCACTGGTCTGCCCAGATGAAAGCCTTGAACCCGGTCAATGCTGAGGTTCTGGAGCACAGACATCTGAGCCTCGGTCTCGACACCTTCCACCAGAATGGTGTTCCCCCGGTTGCGGATAAGGGCGACCATGTCTTGCAACATGGTCAGCCCACGTTCGTCCGAACAATCATGCAGGAAGGTTCGGTCAACCTTGACCGTGTTGAACTCGATCGCCCGGAGCCATGACAATCCGGCGTAGCCAGAGCCGAAATCATCCAACCAAATCTCGACGCCGAGCGCCTGGAGATCGGCGACACACCGCAGCACCTCGGGTTGCATCTCCATATCCAGGCCCTCAGTGACCTCCAATGCAAGCCGGGACCCGGATACCCCGGTTTCTTCCAGGATGGCGGCAACGCTTGCAGCGAAACCTGGAGTTCTTAGCTGTACCGGGGAGACATTCACGCTCACCGTGGTCATGCGGTCGGATGCGAGGATGTCCTGACATGCCGTCTTGATCGCCCAGCGACCCAACTCGATAATGGATCCAGTCCGTTCGGCGATCGGAATAAAGACGCTCGGTGGCACGGAGGTTCCATCGGGCATACGAAGTCTCATCAGAGCCTCGACAGCTTTCATCTGGCCGTCCCTGAGATCGAATATGGGTTGATAGACCAGCGATACCAGTCTGCGATCGATGGCTGCCGCCAGCAGCGGCACCAACTTTCCGGCATCCTCGTTCGGACGCCGCAGCATCGGATCAAATGTTCGAACGCAGTTGCGGCCGGAGGCCTTGGCGCTATAGAGCGCAAGGTCGGCCTCCCGCACAAGCCATTCCACCTTTGCCCCCGATCGTTCGTTGACAAAAGCAAGGCCAATACTCACCGTCACGAACTGCGTGTCGTCTGGCCGCTCTTCATGCCGGATGGCGAGCGCCTCGACTTGATGCCGAATTTTCCCGGCTATATGGGTTGCTTCATCCGGCGTCTGCAGGGGCATGACAACGATGAACTCCTCGCCGCCATAACGACCAATGATGCCTCCGTGATGCTCGACCAGTTTCTGAAGCGTCGCGGCAATAACGGTGAGGCATCGGTCGCCTTCCTGATGGCCGTATCGATCGTTGAAACGCTTGAAGAAGTCGACGTCGATCAGGATGACGGAAAATTCACGGCCTTCATTTTTCCAGGCGCTCCAGCACTCGTCCAGCCTCCGATCGATCGCGCGCCTATTCTCGATGCCTGTGAGGTAGTCCGTATGCGAAAGACGGAGCAATGCCTTTCCGCGCTCTTCCGCCTCCCAATGCTGGCGGCGAGCTTCCACCGCATTCAGGAAAACGTGGTGACGCTCGACATTCAGGCGCCAGTTCACAAAGGAGGTGAAGACAAAGGACGAGACGTAAAATAGTCCAAAGGCAAGTTGGTAGGCCGGCGTCGATGGAAACAAACCGTAGAGCGCGATAAAAAACACGGTCAATACGGTGCCGGACGTCAGGACGGATAGCCGAAACGAGAAGCTGAAGAATAGGTTCGCACCCATCATGAAAATCGCGCCGAAGATCATGTAGTACGACATGCTCGTCGTAAATTGGGTGGCAAGAGCCGGATAAAGCCAGCCGACATAACCCAAGACCAGCGCAAAAGCGCAGGTGGTGTCCAGCCAAATGGTCTTCGCTTTCGCCAACCGCAAAATCTCGAAGGCGACAAGCGCAACGGCGGCAACAACAAACCGCATGGTGATTGTTAGCGGCGCGACGTCCGGAATGAGCCAACTGTCAGGCGCGGCAAAGGCGAGATACACGGCGACCGCCATCCACAAACCCTTACGCGTGCATTCCCGGCGAACGGCATCGTTTTCCGATGCGTAGGCGGTCGCTATCTCCAAGGCTGAAGCATGACGTTCTTTTGTTGGGACAGCCCTGTCTGCACCGGGAAAGGTTGCTTTTACGGGAACTCCGGATGCGGTCTGCTCTGAAGATAATGGTTCATAGAACATGCGGCGATGCCTCCCGAGCATTGCTGCCGATAAACCTGAGTTCACCGCTTCCAAAGTTCCGTCCGTGTCAGACACGAAATTTAGCCCGTACTGCTAGAAATACCCTCTTGACGTGCAAAATCCAATCGAGTTCTGTCTTCCACATATTTATGCTTAACATTGCGTCGACGGAGTTCATTTATGGCACAAAACTTTAAGTTCGACGGCGAAAGTCTCATTGTTCCTGGTCAAACTTTTCGCCCGACTGAGCCAGACGATCTTCCTTCCTCCGATCAGATGATAACCGCCAAGGCGGAGCTTGCTCTTACGCTCGATTTGTCACTTCAGCAGTTTCGATCCGAAGTGGACCCTGACGTGGTTGTGAGCCGACTATCGCAGGCGTTGCATCAGATTCGCCGCCGCTTTCACGCCAACATATGGAATGAAATCATCGTCCTTACTCAGATCCATCCCGTCGCGCATTTTCTGCTGCAGGATCCGTTCACACGGTGGTCATTCGAGAAACCGCGCGGCTATTCGGGGGACGCGCATCTGCTCGACTTCATTTACGGGCATGCCAATGTGGCGGCGGAAATTGCTGCATCTACCGAGCTAGGCAGAAGGATCTATGAATATACAAAAAACGCTTCCTCATCCGTCGCCGTGAGAGAGCGTCGCGATATCCTGGCGCAACGGGCGGATGAGTGCGCCAAAGATCGACCCGGCTCAGCCGAGGTCCTCGCGGTGGCATCGGGCCATCTTCGGGAAGCCGCATTGTCGTCAGCGCTGAGGGAAGGAAAAATCAGGCGCTGGATTGCGCTCGATCAGGACCCGTTGAGTGTGGGGACCGTTGCGCGCGATTTTGCCGGAACATGCGTCGAAGCCGTGGATGGCACCGTGAAGAGCTTGCTTTCGAATAAGCACACGCTTGGGCGTTTCGATTACATCTACGCTGCGGGCCTCTACGATTATCTCCCGTTTCCGGTTGCCGCTAGATTGACGCGCAAATGCATTGACATGCTGAAGCCCGGCGGCTCCTTCCTATTTGCGAATTTCTCCCAGGAAATCGAAGTAGACGGCTACATGGAGGCGCTCATGAATTGGCCCCTCCTTCTGCGTTCGGAAAACGACATGCAAATGATTGCCGACGCGGGCGCGGCCAAGGCGAAGACAAAAGTATCCGTCTGGTTTGGGGAGAACCGCAACATTCTCTATTGCGAAATTACGAAGGCGGAGTGACTCGCCAGTCATTCATGCCCTTCGTCACTTCGGGCTGCTCTGCTTCTTGTGTTCCAATGGGCAGTCGAAACCTGCGGTTTTTCATCCGTGAAAAATACCCTGCAGATTTGACTGTTTACCACCCGGGTCGCCTTTCCTATCTCTGCCTCGACGGCAAACGATCGCGGAGGACGATATGCTGAACAAACCCGATAACGCTACCACGATTGCGCTTTGGAACGGCCGCGAGATTCCGCGGCTCGGCATGGGATGCTGGGCGATCGGCGGCCCGTTTTATGCCGGCGACGTGCCGCTTGGCTGGGGCGAAGTCGATGACGATGAGTCGATCCGCGCTATCGAGCGCGGTGTTGATCTCGGCATTCGCTTCTTCGACACCGCCTCGAATTATGGGGCGGGGCATTCCGAAGAAGTGCTCGGTAGGGCGATCGGCAATCGAGACGATGTCGTCATCGCCACCAAATTCGGCTCCGCGACGGACGAGAAGACCAAACAGGCGATAGGCGCCTTCGCCGATCCCGCCTTCATCCGTCAGTCCGCCGAGACGTCTTTGCGCCGTTTGCGCCGCGATCGTTTGGACCTGCTACAGTTCCATCTCAACGATTTTCCGCTCGAAGCCTCGGATGAGGTTTTCGAAACGCTCGAAACTCTGAAAGCGGAAGGCAAGATCGATGCTTTCGGCTGGAGCACAGACCATCCGGATCGCGCTGCACGTCATGTGCACCGCTCAGGATTCGTGTCGATCCAGCATACGATGAACGTCTTCGAGCCGGTTCCGGCGATGGTCGAGCTCATCGAGCGCAATGGCCTGATTTCCATCAATCGCGGTCCGCTCGCCATGGGGCTGCTCAGCGGCAAGTTCACGCCAGATAAAACCGTCGGAGAGAAGGATGTGCGCGGCGCAAGCCTCGGTTGGATGGTCTATTTCAAGGACGGTAAGATCGCTCCTGAGTTCGCCGCCCGCTTGGAAGCGGTCCGCAATCTGCTGACTGAAGACGGCCGCACGCTGACGCAGGGTGCGCTGGCATGGCTCTGGGCGCGCTCGCCGCGCACGCTACCAATTCCCGGCTTCCGCACCGTTGCCCAGGTCGAGGAAAATGTCGGTGCTCTTCAGAAGGGACCGCTGCAAGCAAATGTGATGGCGAAAATCGATCAAGCGCTGGCCGGCCTTTAGCTGCAGCGGATCCTTTGCGGCCGTCGCAAAACCCAAATCGGAGGAACTTATCTGGTCGGCATGCATTCGAGTAGCATTCGGCCCCAGTAAGTTTAGCCATGCGCGTTCGCGTCGTTACTCTCAACGTTTGGAATGTCGAGGGCGATAGCCGCAGACATAAAATTATCAATCAGGAGCTTCGTCGCCTGAAGCCTGATCTCCTGGCTCCGCAGGAGGTCATCCGGACGCCGGTGGCAAGAACCCTTGACACTATGATGGAGGGTCTCGGTCTGCACGCCACCCATCAGCAAGATGTTCAGGTTGTTGCGCCGCTTTATGCTGATCGATAAGGCGGCGCATCGATTGCGACCCGCTGGCCCCATAAGGTGGTCKAAGTACTCGATCCGCGAACGCCGCAGGCCCCGCATGTACCTTGGGCTACGCTCGCAGCGACCGTAGACCTCGGTGACATCGGCAGTGTTCTTTTCATCGGCACCACCGCGGCCTGGCGGCCAGCCGCTGAAGCTGCGCGTGAGCGCCATGCCGTGGCTATCAGCGATCTCGACAGCAGGCATAGGCAGGTTTTGCCGACGATCATCGCTGGCGACCTCAATGCCAATCCGGATGCGGCTTCGATACGCTACTTGACGGGTCGACAGTCGCTCGATGGCAGGAGTGTTTGCTACTATGATGCTTGCGAGATTGCTGGAATTGAAAAGGGCGACACTTGGACGGTCGCCAACCCTGATGCGGTCGACGGTGCGGAACAAATCATCGGCCATACGAACTATCATCGCCGGTTCGATTATGTGTTGGTCGGATCCTGGGATGCACATCCGAACGGTCGCGCAGAAGTCCAGTCAGCGGAATGCGTCTTCGATCAACCGATAGACGGATTATGGCCGAGCGACCATTATGGTGTCATGGTCGACATAGAACTCCAAAGAACTTGGCGGGACCGCTGAGGCTCGGATCATCTGAATCCGCCGCAACACGACGGTGATGTCCTTTTTGGGCTCAGCTTGTCTTTGCCGCAATCGCCCAGGTCGGCGGTGTCGAATTGCATATACAGAACTGCGAGCTTCTCGGAGAAAGCACGATCTTGTTCTTTTTGACCCTTAGCGTGTTTCATTGCGGAGATTGCAATGATAGCGTCCACTTCCGGTCAGCCTTGACCGGCAGAAAGTAGTGGAGGCGGGCACAATGCGTATTATTTTCCGATGTGACCCGAGCTTGACTGAATATTTGCCGCGTCCCATCCCTGCGCGCAGCGCATTGCCGGACTGGTTGCGCGCGATGCCCAACACCGCATATTCGGCAATTCACGGTCGCGAGGTGCGTACCTTGAAGCAGTGTCCGCCCGTGGTGGATGCGATGACCTATGGCTTCATGATACTTTTGCCCTGCGATGTGCTTGTCGATAACGGTGTCTTCTCCTGGAATTGGGATGTTCCGTCCCCGGCCACCGAACAACATCCTCGATCGCCGCTGAGTTTTCACACGCCCGGGCAATTGACCGGCAGCCCGTTCGAGATCGCCGGGCCGGCGGCGATCAAATTCAACAGCTTCTGGACAATCCAGGTCGACGACGGCTGGTCGCTCTTTGCAACACATCCCGTCAATCGCGCCGATCTTCCCTTCCGGCTTGTCACCGGCCTTGTGGATTCCGACCGGTTTACCGATGGTGGGATCAATTTCCCGGCAATCTGGACCCAACCTGAATTCTCAGGGACGCTAGCCCGTGGAACGCCCGTCGCACAGTGCTTTGCGGTCCCACGCAGCATGCCGGAGCTTATTTTCGAGGAATTGGATGAGCAACGGCAGAATGCGTATACGCAGACGGTTGCCGCCGTACTTTCAACACCGGGCGTCTACCGCAAGCGATTCCGAGCCAAGCGCGGCCGCTCCGTCAGCCAATGATTGCCGCAGAACCTCCTCGTCCAGCCATAACCGACCGCAAGGCGCCGAGGTAAGAGCCATGGCGATAACTCCAAACGTGGACACATCCAGTGCGTAAGCAGTCGAGAAGGCTGCCATGGCCTCCTGCATTCTGCCCGCCTCTTGCAATACGACACCCAGATTGACCGCAGCCTCCGGCGCATCGGCCTTGATTTCGAGGACTCGGCGGTAAGCCTCGGCTGCGCCATCAAGTTTGCGCAGATCGTGCCGAACGAGCGCCAACTCAAACCAGATTCCTGGATGGTCTTCGAGGGCAATGGCGCGTTCGAGCAGTTGTTCGGCTTCAACGAGGGCGCCACGTTCCCTCGTCAGGGAGCTGAGGCGGCTTAGAGCCTCTCGGGACGTCGGCACGGCATTTAGGACCATGCTCCAGGCGTCGCACGCAGCCGACTTGTTACCCATCTGGTCGAAAATTCGAGCTTTCTCGACGAAGATCTCTAACCGGATTTCTATGCTTGCTGCTTTCTCAAGCTGCACCAATGCCGCTTCAAGCCTCTGCTCGGCTCGATAAATCTTACCCGCAAGAACGAGGGCGGGCACGTTCCTTGGCTGAGCAGCAAGACTAGTCTCTATCTTTTCCCGAGCACCGGCAAAATCCTCTTCCGCAAACAGTATGGCTGCCAAAAGATGAGAGAGCGACGGATCGGATGGAAACTGATTCAACCCGGCTTCGCAAAGCTGCCTTGCCACTGCGCGATTGCTCTCATTGAACGCCGCCACCGCGTCCGCAATGATCTCCAAACGCTGACTTTCCTTCATGCGCACGCCATCCAGATGCTCCCGAGCGCAACACCGCAAATAATCATCGCGGAGTTATCCGCCGTCGATATCGAGCCGTCAATTGTGGAGCTTAGAGCATGAGCTGATTGTTTGGCGGGAGTAAAGATCCATCGTCGAACTATCGTCTCAACTCCACGGGGCGGCAGAGGGCGCTTAGATGTTCTGGCGTGATCCGGCGCGCATGAGCTTATTTAGACTTGCCAAAAACGATCGCCGTCGGCCTGCTGACCTGGATCAACTCGCCCGTCGGGACCAAGTCCCAGCGTCGCAGCGGAATTGGACAATCGTGTCGCTATCTTCATTCGCCTCGCACAGATATTGCTCGTCCGGATCGAGCGCGAAGAAACGCGGCGTCCGGCCTTGCGACGGCTTCCATTCCCTGACGGCGACGGTGCCATCTTCGCCGACGTCGGAGATAGCGATGGAATCGTGCCTCTATTGGCGGTGTAGAGAAAACGGCCACTTTTGCTGATCGCGATCTGTAAAGCCCGAGCCTACCCGGCAACCCGCACAGGTGAGCGAGGGGCAGCAACTGGCCGCTTGACGAAATCGAGAGGCTTAAAGGTTGTCCGTTCGGCGATTTGGGAGAATGAACTCGCAATTTGCCATTCGTCGGTGCTCACGGTCTGATTTCTGAAAACTCAACCTTCAACATTTGGAATAACTTGGAATAACATTCGTATCGCCGAACGGTCCTCGAAATAATTCAGCGGCTGGTATCGAAAAGTTGCCGGTTGCCGAGGCAGGTCACTCTCGATAGTGATTCACTCCATCAACCAGCGTATCTTAAGCATCACAGAACTGAATTCTACCAAATGAGAGCATTACACTTTCCTCGGAAAACGCGTATCCATCCGAACAGGACCAGGGGATTTTGCGCATGGCGTATGATAGAGTTGGTTGATGGAGATTGATGAGGATAAGATCGACGACGCAGTTTTGGCGCTGCTATGGCTGACGCTGCATAACGAGCGTTGTGCTTGGAAGGGCTTCGACTGGGCGGCGACGGATCGGCTTCACAAGAAGGGCATGATCGGCGACCCGGTCAACAAGTCAAAGTCATTGGTGTTGACCGATGAAGGCCTGGGGCGTTCGGAAGCGTTGTTCCGGAAGCTATTTACGCGGTCGCCGCAATAACGGCCCCATGTCGCCTTCCATTCCAAGGCAGCATCTCGTGCAAGCGGGAGACGGGAAGGTCGGCGATGCAGGCCAGCACGTCCAGTGGGTGATCAGGGTTTGAACGACGGGTTTTTATTTGTACTCATTGTGATCTAATCCAATCACTAAGCATATCTAGAGCATCATGGGCGTGGCGCAAATAACCCTCCGACGATGGGAAGCCTCCGGCCGTCTTGTGTCTGAACTGACTGCTGCGGGCCATCGCCGTTATGACCTTTCGAAAATCACCGGGGTAGGCACTTCACGGAGACCAGACCGACAAAGTACAGTTGCTTACGCTCGGGTTTCTAGTGCCGATCAAAAGGCGGACTTCGTACGACAAAAACAAGTGTTGGAACTTTACTGCGCTCAGCAGGGTTGGACTCTGGCCGCCGTCGGAAGACCACGGTGAAACCGTCCCCCGCGAAGCAGGAAATCAACGGGAGTCCTGAAGATGTTCATGCATGATCAGGTTTGCACAAGTTTGATAGAACGGTTTCAGTGTCCGGCAGCATGGCAGGCATATAGCGGCTTGCGCCACAAGATATGACAATGCAATTTTAAATAGTAATCTACTATTAACTCATTCGTTATCATCTTTTGCTTAAATTCGAATACAGCGCATTTGCGTCGAGCATGATGCTCCTTGTCTGTGATGCCCGATCCCTGGCAATTGCGCGATGTGCCCCATGTCGTTTCTTCAAAACACCAAGATCCGCACGAAGATTCTTTCAGTCATCATCCCGATCTGCCTTGTTGGCATTGCCGGCATCATTGCGATGTCACAGAATTATAAGGCTGCAAATGACGCCTATTCCGGCCTTCTCGCAAATGATGGCAGTGCTACCATCCAAATGGCGCGAGCGAGCCAGCGTGTGGTCGCGCTGAGCTATAACGCCTATCAGGTCCTTGCCTATAGCGCCAATGATCCGGAGATGCCCGGTTTCGTCAAAAACTATGGTGACAACAAGAAGGCCTTGTTCGACTGGTTTAAGTCCATCAGGAGTCTCGTCCCGGAACAGGCGGCATCTGTTGATGTGCTGGCGGACAAAGCCAAAGCGATTACCGCCATTACCGACAAGGTCGTCGAGGCGGGTGCCAAGGACGACGAAAGTGCAAAAGGATTGCTGAAGCAAGCAGATCCGTTGATTGCAGATGAGATCGTAAGCGTCCGGCAGTGGATCGAGAGCTCCAATAAGAACGTCAAGGCAGAAAGCGATTCCTTAACCAGCCAGACAAATCACACGATCCTCTATACATTGACGACGCTCGGCATTGTCTTCGTCGCAGCAATCGCAGCCGGCCTCTTCATCGCGGCCAAGGGCATTACGACGCCGATCGAGAAACTGCGGGAGCGGATGGTGTCTCTTGCGGGTGGAGAAACCGAAACATCCGTCGCAGGGCTGGGGCGCAAGGATGAGGTCGGCCAAATGGCCGCAGCCGTTGCCGTCTTCCGCGACAATGCGATCGAGCGCATCCGGTTGGAGCGCGATGCGGAGGCCAATCGCAGCCTTTCCGAGCGAGAACGTATGGAGCGGGACGCGCAGAAGGCGAGGGAGGCAGCCGAAACCGAATTTGCGGTCAAGGCGCTTGCAGACGGCCTTGGCGCGCTGTCTGACGGCAACCTGACCTACCGCATCGAAAAGCCGTTCGTTGGCCATCTCGACCAGTTGCGCAGCGATTTCAACGGTTCGATCACAAAGATGCAGCAGGCGCTACGGGCGGTTGGCGACAACGCCCGCGGCATCGATGCCGGCGCCAACGAGATCCGTTCGGCGGCGGACGATCTATCGAAGCGCACGGAGCAGCAGGCAGCCTCCGTCGAAGAAACCGCCGCAGCGCTCGAACAGATTACGACGACTGTGAAGGACTCCACGCGACGCGCCGAGGAAGCTGGTCATCTTGTGGCGCAGGCCCGCATCGGAGCCGAAAAGTCGGGTGTTGTGATGCGCGAAGCCGTTGCCGCCATGGAAGGTATCGAAAAGTCTTCCAGCGAGATCAGCAACATCATCGGCGTTATCGACGAGATCGCTTTCCAAACGAACCTGCTGGCTCTCAATGCCGGCGTCGAGGCGGCGCGTGCCGGCGAGGCGGGCAAGGGCTTTGCGGTCGTTGCCCAGGAAGTCCGTGAATTGGCGCAGCGCTCGGCACAGGCGGCCAAGGAGATCAAGGCGCTGATTTCGACGTCCAGCAACCAGGTGCGCAACGGCGTCGAACTCGTAGCGCGCACCGGCCAGTCCCTGAGCCAGATCGTCCAGGAGGTCGAAGAAATCGATGCCAATGTGAAGGCGATCGTCGAGGCGGCGCGGGAACAGTCGACGGGGCTTGCCGAGATCAACACGGCAGTGAATGCAATCGACCAGGGGACGCAGCAGAACGCGGCAATGGTCGAGCAGTCGACTGCGGCGAGCCACAGCCTTGCAAAGGAAGTTGCATCGCTGAACAACTTGCTCGGTCAGTTCAATGTCGCGGCGGGCGACAAACAACCGCCCCTGGCCATGGCGAGCGAACGTCATCAGCCAGCGGTGTCACCTGCCCGCTCGCTTAGAGCCAAGATCGCTGGCGCCTTCAATGGAGGCGCCGCAACTGCGGCTGCAGCCTCAAAGGAAGGCTGGGAAGAGTTTTGAGGACCGCGAAGGTCGCGTAAGGGGGCGGGCTAGACGCCGCCTTACGCTCCTTTCCGTGACACCTTAACCAACGCGCTTCAGCGCGTCAGACAGCATGGAGACAATGGTGTCGATCTCCGCTTTGCTGATAATCAGGGGCGGCGAAAGCGCGATGATGTCGCCGGTGACCCGGATCAGCAGACCCTTGTTGAAGCAGTCCACGAACACGTCGTAGGCGCGGGCGCCCGGCGCATCCTTGCGAGGAGCAAGTTCGATGGCTCCAACCAGTCCAAGGTTTCGGATGTCGACGACATGTGGAAGACCTTTGAGCGAGTGGAGGGCTTCCTGCCAGTGCTCCGCCAGGTCAGCCGCCCGCGTCAGCAGCCCTTCTTCCTGATAGATCTCCAGCGTGGCGAGGCCGGCGGCGCAGGCAACAGGATGGCCGGAATAGGTGTAGCCGTGGAACAGTTCGATTGCGTTTTCCGGCCCGACCATCAGCCCATCATAGACCTTGCGGCTGGCGAAGACGGCGCCCATCGGAATTGTGCCGTTGGTGATACCCTTGGCGGTGGTGACCAGATCGGGCACGACTCCAAAATAGTCGGTAGCAAAGGGTGTTCCCAGGCGTCCGAAGCCGGTGATGACTTCGTCGAAGATCAGCAGGATTCCATGCTTGTCCGCCGTCGCGCGCAGCTTTGCCAGATACCCTTCAGGTGGTAGGACCACGCCTGCCGATCCGGACATCGGCTCGACGATGACGGCTGCTATGGTCTCTGCGCCATGCAGGGCGACAAGCCGTTCCAGATCATCGGCAAGCTCGATGCCATGCTGCGGAAGCCCTTTCGAAAAGGCATTGCGCTCGATGTCGAGCGTGTGGCGCATATGGTCAGCCGGGATCTGCGGGAAGACGCGGCGATTGTTGACGAGGCCGCCGACCGAGATGCCGCCGAACCCGACGCCGTGATAGCCCTTTTCGCGTCCGATAATCCGCGTGCGGGTGCCCTGACCGATGGCACGCTGATAGGCGATAGCGATCTTCAGAGCTGTATCGACGGATTCGGAACCTGAGCCTGTGAAGAACACGCGGTCGAGTTTGGCCTCACCGCCGCCCGGGGCATTTGCGGCGAGCTTCGCGGCGAAGTCGAATGCGATCGGGTGGCCCATCTGAAAGGTCGGCGCGTAGTCCAAGGTAGCGAGCTGTCGCTCGACGGCCTGTGCGATCTTCTTGCGGCCATGGCCGGCATTGACGCACCAGAGGCCGGCGGTGCCATCGAGAACCTGATTACCGTCGACATCGGTGTAGTACATGCCGTCTGCGGCGGCCAACAGGCGCGGCGCTGCCTTGAACTGCCGGTTCGCTGTAAACGGCATCCAGAAATTGTCGAGAACGGGGGTGTTCGGCTTGCTAACCTGATCCATGATTGGCCTCCTCTGGGATGACAATCAGATCGACGATTTCCTTTCTTCAAACAAGTCCTTTTCTTTGCGCCAGTAACCTATTGAAATTTATAGAATCGAAAGATACTGTTTTACATATTTTGAACAACACGAACGCCCCATCATGTCCGTCGATATCGGCAACCGTCTCCGTCATCTGCGTATCGCGCATAACCTTTCTCAACGCGAGCTCGCCAAGCGCACCGGCGTGCCGAATTCGACGATCTCTCTCATCGAATCGAACGCCTCGAACCCGTCGGTTGGCGCCTTGAAGCGGATTCTGGACGGTATCCCGATTGGCCTCGCGGAATTTTTCGCGTTCGAGCCCGAGCGGCCCAAGAAGGCTTTTTATGCCGCGGAAGAATTGGTCGAGATCGGCAAGGGCGCCATTTCGTACAGGCAGGTTGGAGAAAACCTGTTCGGGCGCAGCCTGCAGATCCTTAGAGAGTGCTACCAGCCTGGCGCCGATACCGGAAAGGTCCCTCTCGTCCATGACGGAGAGGAAGGTGGGATCGTGCTGTCGGGAAGGCTCGAAATCACGGTCGACGACGAGCGGCGAATCCTTGGACCGGGCGATGCCTATTATTTCGAAAGCCGGCGCCCGCATCGGTTCCGGTGCGTCGGTCCGGTCCCTTGCGAGGTCATCAGCGCCTGCACACCGCCGACATTTTAGTTGCTGCGGCCTTCGATGCGCGCAAGTACCCTGTCGAGTGCGGACGTCAGTGCCTGCCGCCCGCCCTTCTTCTCGAAGTCTAAGAAAACCTGCTCGTTTAGCCCGCCCTTGGTGGCGAATTCAAAGCTCAGGGAATTGAATGACGTGACATCAGGCTCGTTGGCCCTTTGCGCTAAACTCGCAAATAATGGCGCGACATAGGCCTGGCCCTTCGATCGATCGAGCCCGTTCTTTTCCAGCCAGTCGGTTGTGAACTCCATGATACCGAAGAAGGTCGACATCATGGCGCTGGCGGCGGCAAGAAGGTCATATTCCCCGCGGGATTCGCATTGAACGGTGGTGCCAAGAGCATCGAATAGGGCAGCTGTTTCCGGATCGGGAGGATAGATGGCGGTCACGCCTTGGCGATCTGCGACGAACGGCAAAGGGATTGCCTGCACCAGGTCGACGTCGGCGCCGATCCAGCCGAGCAAGCTTTGGCGTTCCAGCGCGGCGACAACGCTGACAATGCGCTGTCCGTCTCTGAAACGAAGCTCGCGGATAACGTTTTCGGCAATCTGTGGGCGTATGGCAAGGACAACGACGTCGCTCTGATCAACGACCGCCTGATTGTCAGCCGCTACGGTCACGTTTTGGAATTTGTCGGCAAGCCTTGCTGCGATCTCCGCATTGCGAGGCGAGACATGGATCTCGGATACATACGCTGGCTCAGCCAACAGGCCCTGCACCATGGCCTCCGTAATCGCGCCGGTTCCGACAAAGCCAATTGCTTTCATTTTCGCCATCTACTCTGCGGCTCGCGCGGGGCCGAGTGAGACGTCGGTCGTATAGTTTTCACGCATGAAGCTGATGAAGTTGTCCTGGAATTGCCGGGTATGCGCATGGGCGAGTTCATCTGCCAGATCGACGTTCTTATCGCGGATCGCTTCCAGCATCAGGCTATGCTCGTCCGTGAGGAGATACCCCTCGTGGGTTCGTTCCAGATATTCGAAATGCAGGTGCAGCATGCGCTGACCCTGGGACAGGAGCTTGTCGTAGAAGGAGGCTAGATACTGGTTCTTGCCGGCATAGGCGATCGCCATGTGGAACTCCTTGTTCGCCTCCGACATCGCCAGATGGTTTCCGGTTTTGACGGCGGTCGCAAATGCCTTTTCTCTCTTGGCGATTAGCTTGAGGTCGGTATCGGTCCGCAGTGCCGCCGCCAGGCGGGTATTCATCCTCTGGGCGATGTCGAGCGCTTCCACATATTTCGGAAAGGTCGCGACTTCGATTGGCGCAACGATCGTGCTGCGGTTGGAAAGCGTTACGACCAGTTCCTCCGCACCCAGGCGGATCAAGGCTTCGCGTACCGGCGATCGAGACATGTCGAAGCGCTCAGCCAAACTCATCTCGTCGAGAAGCTGGCCCGGTGGCAGGGTGAGAGCAAGGATCTCGTTTCGCAGCGTGTCGTAGACGCTTTTCCAACCGGTTCCCCGGACCCGTTTCACTTCAGTTTCGTCAGACACTTAGGTCCCTTTCATTCGCAGATACTGCATTGGGCCAGAAAAGCAGCGTGTCAGCAATGTAAAATTTTCGCTTGACTTTGTCGACACGCTGTTGACATAAATTTGTTAGTCGACACGCAGCCGACAAAAAAACACAAAAGAAACGGCCAAAGCCGACGAGTGGAACCGCGCTTCGCGCACAGCAAAAGAGGAATGCCGATGCTTTCGAAGTTGATCACGTCCGCCTTGCGGGCGTTGCCTGCGCTCGCCCTGATGGGAGGTCTTTCCGCAACCACCGCTCACGCTCAGACCGCCGAAGGCTATTGGCAGGGTGTGCAGAAGGCGGGCGTTTTGAGGTGTGGCGCAGCCGTGGCGCCGCCTTACGTCATGCGCGACCCTGCAACCGGCGAGTATTCGGGTTTCTTTGCCGATCTCTGCAAGGAATTCGCCGACGTTCTCAAGGTGAAGCCGCAATTTGTCGATACGACCTGGGATAATATCGTCGCTGGCCTTCAGGCCGGAAAATGGGATCTCTCGCTGGCACTGAACCGGACGCCGGCCCGCGCCATGGCCGTCCAGTTCTCCATCCCGGCGATGGAGTATCAGATCTCGCTCGCCTACAATAAAAACAACCCGAAGATTCCAGCGACTGCAGCCTCAGTGGCCGATCTCGACAAGGCCGGCGTGACGATCGCCGTCATGTCCGGAACGGCTCAGGACAAGGCAATCTCCGCAGCCGTGAAGAATGCCACCATCATGCGGCTTCCGGGCAATGATGAGACGCGTCTGGCCCTTACCTCGAAGCGAGCCGACATTCTGGTCGACGCCTCCGATACCAACCAGCTTCTGACCCAGGCAAATCCCGATTGGGCCGTCGCCCTGAACCCGAAGCCAGCCCTTGCCAAGCAAGGCGTATCCTTCGGTCTCCCGCATAACATGTCGGCCTCAGACGTCGAAGTCGTAAACATCTTTCTCGAAGAGAAGGTTGCGACCGGCCATGTCGACGAGCTGATCCACAAGGCCGTCGACGAAGTCCTCAAGGGAGCAAAATAAGTCCCGCCCAGCGTCGGCGCTCAGCCGCCGACGCACTCTCTCGCTTTTCAGACAAACCGAGATCGGCCCGACCATGTCCTTCAACCTTCCTCTCGTCAAAATGCAGGCGCTCCACAAGAGCTATGGCAATGGTGTCATCCAGGTGCTGAAAGGCATCGACATCGAAATGAAACCCGGCGAACGCGTCGTCGTCATCGGCCCGAGCGGTGGCGGCAAAAGCACGCTGCTCCGGGTTATGATGGGCCTGGAGCAGATAGACAGCGGGTCGATCAGCTTCGATGGGAAGGCCTATATTTCGTCCGAGGGCCTCGACAAGAAGACCCTCATCGATACGGACGTCCGCCGATCGATTGGCATGGTCTTTCAGCACTACACGCTCTTCCCGCACTTGAATGTCGTCCAGAACCTTATCCTTGCGCCCTGCAAAGTACGGGGGGAGGCAAAATCGAAGGCGATGGCTCGTGCGCAAACCCTTCTCGAGCGGTTCGGACTTGGTGCGAAGGCCAATGCGTATCCCGCCCAGCTTTCCGGAGGTCAGAAGCAGCGCGTCGCCATCGCACGCGCCCTGATGCTGGACCCCAAGCTGATGCTCTTCGACGAGGTCACGTCGGCGCTCGACCCCGAGCTMGTCAGTGAGGTGGAGCATGTGATCCTTCAACTGGCGTCCCAGAATATGCCGATGATGATCGTGACTCATGACATGTGGTTTGCGAAAAACATTGCCTCGCGCGTGATCTTTTGTGCCGGTGGCGTCGTTGTCGAAGACGGGCCTCCGGAGCAGGTGCTCGGCTCTCCCAGGGAAGAGCGCACCAAGGAATTCATCGACCGCGTGTTCCACATCAAGCAGCAGGGGGCGGTCGCGTGAGCTACACGTTCGACTTCAACGCTGTATCGATCGCGCCGCTGCTGCAGGGACTATGGGTTTCCCTGGAGCTGACCGCGGCGGCCAATATCATTGGCATCGTCCTGGGTTTTGTGCTGGCTCTTCTGATCATGAGCCCCTACAGGCTGGTTCGACTGCCGTTCATGCTCTTTGTCGAATTTTTCCGCTGCACGCCGGCCATCGTTCAGATCGTTTGGATATTCTACTGCGTTCCGATGATCTTTGACGTCTTCCTCGACCCGATCACGATGGGTGTGACGGCGCTTGGGCTGAACCTCATGGCGTTCAATGCCGAGGCCTATCGGGCGGCGATCCAGGCAGTTCCGCGGGAGCAGCTTGACGCCGGTATCGCGCTCGGCCTCTCGCCGCTGCAGCGGGTGCTCTACATCATCTTCCCGACGGCGTTCCGAGCTTCTATCCCTGTCTTGCTGACGAACGGCATCGTCATTTTCCAGCAAAGCGCGCTGGTTGCGATCGTGGCGATCCAGGACCTCATGTACCAGGGAAAGACGCTMGCGACAGAAACGTACCGGCCGATCGAAACATTCACGGTCGTCGCGCTGATCTATTTCGCCGTGTCCTTTCCGATCACACAGATCGTCGGCTTTCTTGAACGCCGCCGGCAGCTTCTCGTCAGCTAGGAGGCCAGGATGACACTCGACTTCTCGATCCTTCTCCGCTTCGAGCACGCGCTTTTGCTCGGTCTTTGGATGACCATCAAATTGACCGTCATTTGCATCGTGCTCGGATGCTCTCTCGGCTTTCTGGTGGGCCTTGCCAGAACCTCCCGCAATGTCGCGCTCCGGGCGGTCTCCAGCATCTATGTCGAATTCTTTCGCGGCACGCCCGTGCTCATCCAGCTCTTCTGGATCTTCTTTTGCCTGCCGCTGTTGCTGGGTGTCGAGCTATCGAACCTTACATCAGGTATTATCGCGTTGACCCTCTACATGGGTGCGATCACCAGCGAGACATTCCGTGCCAGCCTGAACTCGATCGGGCCTGAGCAACTGGATGCCTGCGTTGCGCTCGGACTTCCGCGCAATATCCAGATCATCAACGTCGTGCTGCCGCAGGCCGTGTTGCGCGCGATCCCGACGCTGCTGTCGAATTGCGTCAGCCTGTTCAAGGAGAGCGCCCTGGTTTCGGCCGTCGGGATGGCGGACCTCATGTTCGTTGGCCAAAACATCTCGAACAACACGGCAAGGCCTGTCGAGGTCCTGACGGTCGTCGCCCTGATCTATTTCGTCATCGCATTTCCGCTGACACGAGCCGTCTCGCTCATCGAGGCGCGCATCCTCAAGAAACTCGCCATCTAAACGCAATCGCTTCACATACAGGAGACTTCCATGAAACTGTCCGGCGTCATGCCTGCGCTCATCACCCCCTTCGATGCGAACGGCAAGGTCGATTTTAGGGCTTTCGAACGGCTTCTGGCGCACCTGCGCGAGGCAGGCGTCACCGGCTGGGTTCCAAACGGATCGACGGGGGAATACTTCAGCCAATCCAGGGAAGAGCGCCGTGACGTGCTGCAGTTCGTCAAGGATTTTGCCAAGCCGGGCGAAATTCTGATCGCCGGCACCAATGCGCCCGCCACCCGCGAGGTGATCGAACAGACGGCGCTGGCGAGGGATATCGGCTATGACACGGTCCTGCTGGCGCCGCCATTCTATACTCGCCCGACGCAAGCCGAACTCATCAAGCATTACGAAGCCGTCCTCGGCGCCATCGATGTGAGCCTCGTCCTCTATTCCTATCCGGCCAAGGACGGTTCGGACATCAGCTTCGAGCTGATGGATCACTTTGCCGATAATCCGCGCGTGATCGGGATCAAGGAAAGCTCGGGCGTATTGCAGCGCGCGATCGATATCGCCAGCCGCTATGAGGGCAAAATCCAGCTCGTCAGCGGCTCCGACGATATTGCGCTCGATTTCATGTTCTGGGGCGCGGAAAGCTGGATCTGCGGACCATCGAATTGTATGGCCAAGGCCTGCTGCGACCTCGACCGCACATTCAAATCCGGCGATCTCAACAAGGCGCGCGAGCAGATGAAAACGCTCTACCGGGCGATGAACATCCTCGAGAGCGGCAAGTTCGTGCAGAAGATCAAGTATGGCTGCGAGCTTCAGGGCTTGCCCGTGGGTCAGTGCCGCGCGCCGCTCGGCGAGCTGACGGCGGAGGAAAAGGCCGAGTTCAAGGCGGCGATGCAGCCGATCCTCAACTGGTGATCGACGGTCCGGGCAGCGCCGGCTGCCCGCATCGATCCGGTAGGCAGGAGTATTTGCGATGCGCTTCAGGAAAGTTCTGTCTGTCGTCGATTGTCATGCCGAAGGCGAGAGCGGCAAGGTGATCGTCGGCGGCGTCGGCCAGGTGCCGGGTAAGACTATGTTCGACAAGAGGCTTCATCTCGAAGCCCACATGGACGATATCCGAAAGATGGTTCTCTTCGAGCCGCGCGGCGCGGTATGGCATAATGCCAATATCGTCCTGCCGTCGGACCATCCCGACGCAGATATGGGTTACGTCATCCTCGAGACCACCGAATATCCAGCGATGTCGGGCTCGAACACGATGTGCGTGGCGACGGTCCTGCTCGAAACGGGCATCCTACCGATGAGCGAACCCGTCACCAATCTTATTCTTGAATCCCCGGCCGGCCTCATCCGCGTCCGCTGTGAATGCTTAGACGGCAAGGTCACGAGTGTTCGGTTGGTGAACCAGCCTGCCTTCTGCTACCACCGTGACAGCAGTATCGAAGTCCCGGGACTGGGCACGGTTCGCGTCGATATCGTCTATGGCGGCATGACCTATACGATGGTGGAGGCTGCCGATCTCGGCTTCACTATCGACCCGTCCGAGGCCCGCGATCTCTGCGAGGCCGGTCAGAAGCTCAAGGCTGCGGCTGCCGAACAGCTTGCGGTGGAGCATCCCGAAAACTCTGAAATTCCTGGCATCACCAATACCGAATTCATGGGGCCGTTGCGCCGTGAGAATGGTCAGTTGGTCTCGAAGAATTGCGTGGTCGTTTCTCCGGGGCGTTGCGACCGCTCGCCCTGCGGAACCGGCTCGTCGGCGCGGCTGGCGCTTCTCCACGCCAGGGGTGTCATGAAAGGGGGCGAAACCCTCATCCATGAATCGATCACTGGCAGCAAGTTCACCTGCACGATCGACGGGCTTGCCAAAGTTGGGCGCTATGACGCAGTTGTCCCCGTCATCTCAGGGCAGTCCTGGATCACCGGTTTCTACCAGATGGGTATGGACCCGACCGATCCTTACCAGACCGGCTTTACCGTCGCCGACACTTGGATGGCCAACGTTTGAAGCGGGCGAGGGGCGAGCGGATCATGAATTCGGATCGAAATCTCGTGGTGATCGGCGCCGGCGTCATCGGTGTCGCCATCGCCTATGAACTCCAGCGCCGCGGTCTTGCCGTGACGCTCGTCGACCGTGATGCGCCGGGCCGCGGCGCTTCCTACGGCAATATGGCGAGCATCGCCGTCACCGAGTTCATGCCGGCCTCGCGTCCAGGCATCTGGGCGCAAATGCCGAAATGGCTGCTCGCCCCAGAKGGGCCGGTGCGCATCCGGCCCGGCTATATGCCGAAACTGGTGCCGTGGTTCCTCAGGTTCCTCGCCGCCAGTCGCCCCTCGAAACTGCGGGATCTGGAGGCGGCGGGCGCCGTGCTTTGCCGTCGCGTCTATGAAGACCTCGATGCGCTGTTGAAGGAKACCGGGCTGACGCACATGCTGACGGCCGAGGGTTGCCTCAGCCTCTACACCGACGAAGCTGAGTTTCGGGCCGACCGCGAGCATATCGCCATCCTGGAGCGCTTCGGCTTCCGGCACGATATCCTCGGCGGCAACGCCATCCGAGACCTGGAGCCCGCTGTGACGACGAAGATCGGCAAGGCGGTGCTCTTTCCCGACAACCGGTCGATCACCGATCCCTATAAGCTCGTTACTGCTCTCTCCGAAAAGTTCGAGGCGCTCGGCGGCAAGATCGTGCGGGGTAACATCGCCGGTTTCGAGCAGGGTGAGAACGGCGTCGAGGCGCTCCGGCTCGCGGACGGACGCAGGCTTGCGGCGGAGAAGGTCGTGCTCGCAGCCGGCGCCTTTACCGCACGCCTGTCCGCTATGCTGAAAGAGCCGATCCCGCTGGAGACGGAGCGGGGTTATCACACGCAGATCATGGCGCCGCACATCTCCATGCGTCATTCAATCATCTGGCCGGCGCGCGCCTTCATGGTGACGCCGACGGCCGGCGGGATACGGGTTGGCGGCACGGTAGAAATGGCGGGCCTCGATGCGCCGCCGGATTATCGCCGCGCCAAAGTGCTGGTCAAACGCGCCAAGGAGGCGCTGCCGGAGCTCAGAGCCGAACAGACGAGCGAATGGATGGGACACCGCCCGGCTTTGCCCGACACGGTTCCAGTCATGGGGCGGTCGGCCAAGCGCCGAAACGTCTGGTACGCCACGGGCCACGGACATCTCGGTTTAACTTATGCGGCAACGACCGGTCGGTTGATGGCCGACCTCATTACGGGCGTCGAACCGCCCGTGGACATGAAACCCTATCGCGTCGACCGGTTTTGAACCAGGCGGCTGCGGCAAGCAAAGAGGGAAGAACATGCGAAGCGAACTCTATATCGACGGACGATGGGTAAAGCCGGTCAAAGGCGGCACATGCGACGTCGTTAACCCGGCCACCGAAGAGGTCATACAGACGATCGCCGCGGCAACGGCCGAGGATGTCGACGTCGCTGTGAAGGCCGCTCGCCGAGCCTTCGACAAGGATGGATGGCCGAAGCTCTCAGGTGCCAGACGTGCGCAATATCTCAGGGCTATTGCCAGCGGCATCCGCGCTCGTCAGGCCGAGATCGCCCGGCTGGAGGTTCTGGATAACGGCAAACCCTTCCCCGAGGCCGACTGGGACATTGCCGATGCGGCAGGGTGCTTCGACTTCTACGCCGGGCTTGCCGAGCAGCTCGACAATAATCCGGAGGAGCCGATCGCTCTTGCGGACAATCGCTTCACATCGAAGGCGGTGAAAGAGCCTATCGGCGTCGCTGGTGCGATCATTCCCTGGAATTATCCCTTGCTGATGGCGGCCTGGAAGATCGCGCCCGCACTTGCGGCAGGATGCACGATTGTCCTCAAACCCGCGGAACTGACGTCACTGACGGCATTGGAGCTTGCTGCCGTCGCCGACGAAGCCGGGCTGCCTCCAGGCGTCCTCAACATTCTAACTGGTTCCGGATCCGTCGCCGGACAGGCTATCATCGACCATAAGGGCGTCGACAAGCTGGCGTTCACAGGCTCCGGCCCGGTCGGCTCCAAGATCATGGCTGCGGCAGCTCGCGACATCAAGCGGGTGAGCCTCGAGCTCGGCGGCAAGTCGCCATTCGTCGTGTTCGAAGATGCAGATATCGACGAGGCGGTCGAATGGGTCATGTTTGGTATATTCTGGAATCAGGGACAGGTCTGTTCCGCAACCTCCCGCGTTCTCGTGCAGGAGGCGATCTATGAGCGCTTTCTTGCGCGTTTGATCGAGGAAACGAACAAGATCAAGATCGGAAACGGCCTGGAGGAGGGCGTGCTGCTGGGGCCGCTGGTTTCAAAGCGGCAATACCACCAGGTTCTTGCAGCCATAGAGGCAGCACGGGAGGCCGGCGCTACAGTCGCTTGTGGCGGTGACCGACCGGAAGGTTTCGAGAGGGGCTATTATCTCCGCCCAACTGTACTGACGGACGTTCCCCTCGACTGCGACGCCTGGGTCGAGGAGATCTTCGGGCCGGTCGTATGCGTGAGACCCTTCAAGACCGAGGAAGAGGCGATCGAGCTTGCCAACGATTCCCGCTTCGGCCTAGCCGCAGCGGTCATGTCGAGGGATGATGTGCGTGCGGAGCGCGTCGCTGCGGCTTTCAGGGCCGGCATCGTCTGGATCAACTGCTCGCAGCCCACGTTCACGGAAGCGCCGTGGGGTGGTTACAAGGAGTCTGGGATTGGCCGCGAACTCGGCCGCTGGGGTCTCGACAACTATCTCGAAACCAAGCAGATCACGAAATACGTCAGCGAAGACCCTTGGGGCTGGTACATGAAGCCGGAGGCCGCTGAATGAACTGGAACCGCACGCTCGACCTTCTTCAGGTTCACTGCCAAGGAGAGATCGGGAAAGTTATCGTTGGCGGTGCGCCGGAAATTCCAGGCGCGACAATGCTTGACAAGATGAACCACATCAACGCGGTGGACGACAGCCTTCGCCGTTTTGTCACGTTCGAACCGCGGGCGAATGCGGCGATGTCGGTGAACCTTCTGATCGCACCGACGCGGCCCGACGCCGACGCTGGCTTCATCGTCCTTCAGGCCGATCGAGCGCATCCGATGTCTGGAAGCAACTGTATCTGCGTCGTGACCGCACTGTTGGAAAGCGGGCAGGTGCAGATGCAGGAGCCCGAGACAGTCGTTCGCCTCGATACACCAGCCGGGCTGATCGTTGCGCGGGCTGTATGCCGTGACGGCAGATGCATTTCGGTCAGCCTGGACAACGTGCCGAGCTTTGCGGAAGCCTTGGACAAGGAAATCGACACACCGAAATGGGGCCGCATCCGGACGGACATCGCATTTGGCGGCGTTTACTACGCACTCGTCGATGTCGACCAGCTCGGTTTTGATATCGCTCCAGAAAATGCCCGTGCCCTTGCCGAGGCTGGCATCGAGCTGAAGGCGTTATTGTCCGAACAAGTCGAAGTTGCTCATCCGATCCTTACGGGGGTCGATGAGATCGCCTACGTGATGTTCCGCGGCCGTGACACGGATGGCGCCGTGCGGACCTGCACCACATTGCAGCCTGGACGAGTCGACCGATCGCCCTGCGGCACCGGCAGCTCGGCAAATCTGGCGACACTTTTCGCGCGCGGTGAAGTCAGTATTGGCGACCATAGAACCTCGCGCTCGATCATCGGTGGAGAGTTTCTCGTCGAGGCGATCGGCGAGGCGCAAGTGGGAGGGCGACACGCCGTGCTCCCACGCATAACGGGCCGCGCCTTCATCTATGGCCGAGAACAGCTTCGGATATCGGACGACGATCCATTTCCAACCGGCGTCGCACTGTCCGACACCTGGGGGCGGCAAATCGGTTCATTACGATAGGAGATGGCGATGCCAGGAGACCTTCCACTTGCGGGGCAGACCGTTCTTGTGACCGGGGCAACCGGCGGCATCGGCGCCGCCATCGTCGAGCGGCTTTCGGCCGAAGGAGCAAGGCCGATTATTCATTACAGCCGTGATCAAGCAGGGGCCGAAGCCTTGCTGGAGAGGCTCGGCGGCAATGGCCTCTTGATCCAGGCGGATCTTTCTGCCGCGGATGGTGCCTTCAAACTCTGGCGCAAGGCGCTGGAAGCAGCGGGCAGAATTCACGCGATCGTCAACAATGCGGGTATCCGCAGCGAGGTCGGGATTGATGCCGATCTCTTAGAGTGGCGCGCCATCTGGCAGAAGGAGTTCCAGGTGAATTTCTTCGCCGCTGCGGACCTATGCAAGGAAGCGCTCCTCCATTTCCAGCAAAACGGCGGGGGCAGGATCGTCAATATGGCCAGCCGGGCCGGACAACGCGGCTACGCTGATGTTGCCATGCCATACGGTTCGTCGAAAGCAGCGCTCGTCAACCTGACCAAGTCGATCGCAAGAAATTTTGGGCGCAACGGCGTCGTCGCCGTTGCGGTGGCGCCTGGGTGGGTGCGGACAGACATGGCGGAAGAATTTGTCGCTCGGCATGGAAAAGAGGCTGCGGTCGCGGACATTCCGATCGGCGAGATGGCGGAGCCGACAGAAGTCGCCGAACTGGTCGCATTTCTGCTTCGCCCGTCACAGGCGTCGCTGAATGGAGCGACGATTGACGTAAACGGTGGCAGCTATATTCGCTGAGGGAGCTCGATATGAAAAGGTTCATCGATAAGGTCGCAATCGTGACAGGCGGCGCAGGCGGCATTGGATCGGCAATCTGCCGGCGGTTGGCCGAAGAAGGGGCATTCGTCGTTGTAACCGATGCGAACAGTCAGGCCGCAGCAGAGCTTGCTTCCGACATCGCCGCGAAGCGCGGAGAGGCGACGGCGATCGGTGCTGATATTTCCAAGAAGACTGACTGTGTCGAACTTATCGAAAAGGCGTTCTCACTAAAGGGACGCATTGATGTTCTGGTGAACAATGCCGGCATCAACCGGCGAGGCAAGTTACTGGCGCTATCGGACGAAGATTGGGATGTGAGCTTTGCGGTGAATCTGGATTCCATGTACCACCTTTGCCGGTCGGTCCTGCCACATATGATCGGCGCCGGCGGCGGAGCTATCGTCAATACGGCATCGCAATGGGGACTTTATCCGGCGCCGAACCACATCGCCTATAATACGACCAAGGCGGCCGTCGCCGCGTTCACGCAGAACCTTGCGCGCGATTACGCCCCGGATAAGATCCGGGTCAACGCCGTCTGCCCCGGCGAAATTCACACCCCCATGCTCGAAGCCGGCGTCAATCGGTCGGGCCGAACGATCGCCGATCTCGACAGGCTCGTGCCCTTCGGACGTATCGGAAAGCCCGAAGAAGTGGCGGCCTTGGTCGCATTTCTGGCCTCGGACGAGGCGGCCTTCATGTGTGGGTCTTTGGTCGAGATCACCGGTGCGCAGGCCGTGGCATAGGGGCATGTTCGCTCAGTCGGACCCAGGCGCGGGCGCAAACGCCCGCCCTGTAAAAACCGCTGTTTCAACCCGATGGTCCGCGTGAAAACCGCCGTTTCAGCGCGTTGATTTGGTCCGCGGAAATAGCCGGTGCCGTCACGGCAACCCACGCATCGATATAGTGCTGGGGCGCATAGACATGGCCATATCCGATCGGCGAGGTGGTCGCGATTGTCATGTCGACAAGGAGTTGAAGCATGGTGACGACAGGCACCCACCGCAATCGTGGAGATACATCCGGACCCCTCTTGCCCTTCATCCACGCCGGCTCGCGATAGAATGACTGTGGCTCAAAGAAAGTGACTGCATCGCTGGCATATTGCAGATAGACGATGCGCATCGTACCCCATGTTGCGCCGGGCAGTTCAAGAGCGTTCTCCTGATTGGTAAAGCGGATGATCGAGCCGTCGCGGAAGCGGGGCAACCAGGCGGGAGATCCGGGAAGCCTGCCTTCCGTCACGGTCCGCCACATCTCGCTCTGGAACGGCGGTCCGCTCCATAAGGCACCCTGATAGGGATCGCCGACGACATCCAGCAGGTCCGTCGAGAGTTGGGAGTTGAGCGCCCCCAGGCTCAGCCCGTAGAGATAAAGTTTCGGACGTTTGTCATGCGGGAGGCTCGTCCAATAACCATAGATTTCTCGAAAAAGCGCTCGTGCCGATTCCGCGCCGTATTCCGGTTCGACCAGGATCGAAAGCCAGCTTGAGAGATAGGAATATTGAAGCGACACGCTGGCGACGTCGCCGCGATGAAGGTATTCCAGCGTATCCATGGCGGCCGGGTCGACCCAACCTGTTCCGGTTGGTACGATAATGACGAGCAGGGAGCGGTCGAAACCGCCTTGCCTTTGCAATTCGCGCAACGCGAGTTTGGCGCGCTGCTCGACCGTATTGGCGTTGTTCAAACCGACATAGACCCGAATGGGCTCCTTCGCTGGCGCCTGCCAGAAATCGCCAATCGAAGAGGCCGTCGGCCCGGAGGCGATGAAATGTCTTCCCTGGCGCCCCAGCCCTCGCCACGATACGAGCGATTGCGGGCCGCCCGTCTTGTCCATTTGAGAAGGTGCGGGGATATCCTCATCCATCGCAGCGTCGACGGCCTGGAAGGAACTGTCCGCCACATGAAGTGCCGCCCTCAGCAAAATGCCCTGGCCGATCGACCAGAACAGCAGACATGTGAGCGTGAGGCCAAACACCATCGCCAGCCGATGGGGTATGCGCTTGGAAAACTTCGTCGAGAGCCAGACAAATATCGATCTGAACAACGTTCCGAGAAGAAACAATGCTGTGAAGACCGCTGCAGCCACGCCAGCCAGTTTGAACGGGTCGGCGCTGTCGACCGGTGGCATATGCCACAACTCCCGGATCGAATTCTGCCAATCTGCTGTCTGCCAGAGGAAGACAATGGCGACGAGAAGACCGAGGAAAGCAACGGCCAGCAGCACGTCATTGCCAGGCCCCCGTCGCATGGGGAGTTCGAGATAGCGCCACAACCAGGCAAGCAGGATGCCAAGAAGGTAGCCGGCGCTTGCGCAAACGCCTGAAAGAGCGCCTTGGACGGCGTAGGAGCGCGGCATCAGGCTCGGCGTCAAAGACAACGCAAAGAAGAGGGCGGCAAGCGCCAGGCCGGTGCTGGACAGAGAAAACAAGAGGCGGAGCACAGAGGACTTCATGAATTCTCTTCATCAGATTGGGCAACCAAAGACTTCGCCAGACAAGTACAGGCGTGAACTCGGCGGGCTCGCCCGGGCTGCTCTTCCCTTAAGCTTGCGAGCAGCCCGCGCGTTCACTCGAGTAAATCCGGCTTCAGGTTGCACGGGCTGCAGCGGGATGCGAGCTCAAAGCCTGCTGAAGTTTTCCTTCCTGTTCTGGCGACAGCGAAGAGCGAAGGACTTTCGCGTTCTCGCCAGCAAATTCCGCCAACACCTTCTCAGGCTGAACCTTGCGGATGAGCAGGAATAATGCGGAGCTGTTGTGCGGAATGGTGCTGGCCAATGATTTGATAAAATTGTCGTCGATCCCGTAATCGACGAGCGAGCCCGCTAGAGCACCGGAGCCTGCCCCGATCGCGCCGCCAAGGACCAGTCCGGCCAATGGATTGAGAAACAAAAGGCCGACAAGCGTGCCCCAGGCTGCGCCGCTCAGTCCACCAGTGGCCGCACCGGATGCTGTCGGGTGGTAACTCTGTTTCAGATGGACCTTACCTTGGGCATCGTTGACGGCAACGACGGCATCCTCAAGGTCGATCAGATATTCCTTGCCGAGCTGGGTGAGCTTGTTGAGGATCGCATCTGCCTTGTCGGGATKATCGAATCCGAGAACCACGAGATCTGACATATTGGCCTCCTATACGCTGGTTGAAGAAATGACATTTTCTTTCGATGCGACCGCGAGCTTGTTTTCTCCGGTCGGTTCGCTGATGCCGAGCATCGCGCGACTGAACGAGGCCACGACAATGGCAATTGGGACCCCGATAAAAGCGCCGTAAACTCCCCAGAGGAATGTCCATAGAAAGATGGAAAGCAGAATGACGAAGGGGGAGATGTGCAATGCGCCTCCTGATATTTTAGGCTCAACATAGCTTCCGAGCAAAAACTGAATGGTGGTCAGGCAAAGAAAAGCGAACACGGCAAGACCTGCATTTCCAAGCTGAGCGAGAACGAAGAGAGACGGGGAGGTCGTTGCGATGAGAGGACCGAGGAAGGGAATGAAGTTCAGCGTGAAGCCAATGATGCCCCACTCCATGGGAAACGGAATTCCGGCAAAAAACGCAAATGCCGTGATCGTTGCGGCTGTAATGAAGCTCATGATCATGCGCACCCACAGGTACCATCGCAACTTGCGGGCGGATTCGCCGCAGCCTGCCAATACGATGCGGGCGAGGGGCCGTGTTTCCAGTTCCTCCAGGCGCTTCTTGGCCGCACCTGTCTCGACCAGCCCCGTTAGAACATAGGCGAGAACGACTACGCAGAAGCTCATCGTCTGCCCCATTCGCGCGGCTATCTGCTGAATGAATCTAATGATCCAGAGGAAGCTGTTGTTATCAGCCCAAAAGGCCGCGACGACAAATCCTCGCTCTTCGAGCCAGTCGGCGGCCCCCTGGTAGAGCATCTGGTATCTTGCAACGTTGGCGATGACGGTCTGCCAGATCGTGCCGAACGCCCAGATAGTGACGGAACCCAAAACGAGAATGACGGCCATGATAAGGAGCACCGTCAGTACGACGGCAACGGAAAGCGGCAATGTCGTTTGCAATCCGCTCTGTATTGGCCACGATACGGCGAGAATGAACAGCGCAAGGGTCAAAGGGGCTGCGAAGGCCGCCGCAGCATAAGCAGCCCAAAGCACTGCGATAATGGTCAGAACCATGAGGCTTGCACGAGGTAGCGCGTCACTCATCCTTCCGCTCCGAACAGCAACCACCAAAAAGCCGGCCGCGGCGACACGCGGCTGGCTTTGCATGCCTTTGGCTCTCGATCAGTAGTCCACCGGATCTCGGGTGATCGGGCAGGTCATGCAGTGCCCGCCGCCGCGACCACGCCCAAGTTCTGCCCCTGACATGGTGATGACCTCGATGCCCTGTTTGCGCAAAAGCGTGTTGGCATAGGTGTTGCGATCATAAGCGAAGACCACGCCGGGGGAGGCACATACCAGGTTTGCGCCGCTATCCCATTGCGTTCGCTCACGCATATAGTCGTTGCCGCCGGTTTCCACGACCCTCATTTCCTTCAAGCCCAAGGCGTCGCGAACCGTCTGGACGAAATCGCCGCTGTCCTTGTGCAAATCCACCGTTCCCGGCTTTGAACCCGGCCGATACGAAAAGGCTGTGATTGTGTTGACGATATCAGGATAGATCAGGACACAGTCGCGGTCGGCGAAGGTGAAAACCGTATCGAGATGCATTGCTGCCCTGAGTTTCGGCATCGCCGCCACGATGACCCGCTCGGCCGCCCCCTTCTCGAAAAGGGTTGCAGCCAGTTGGCTGATCGCCTGACGCGATGTCCGCTCGCTCATGCCGATGAGGACCACGCCCTTGCCGATCGGCATCACGTCTCCGCCCTCAAGTGTGGCAAGTCCCCAATCCTTCGTCGGGTCGCCCCACCAGACATTCACCTTGCCGGCAAAGTCCGGATGGAACCGGTAGATCGCGCTCACCAGAAGCGTTTCCTCGTGCCGCGCCGGCCAATAAAGCGGGTTGAGGGTTACGCCGCCATAGATCCAGCAGGTCGTATCGCGGGTGTAGATCGTGTTTGGAAGCGGCGGAAGCAGATATTCCGCAGCGCCTGCGGCTTGCCGAAGCAGCTTTAGCGTCTCGCCGCCGAGAGTCTCGGGAAATTCGTAGGTCGACAGTCCGCCAATCAGCGTCTCCGCCAGTTCTCGATCCTTCAGCTCCTCCAGATAGCTGCGGATCTCTCCGGCAAGCTCCAGGCCGACCTGATTGGGGATGATCTGCTGGTCGAGAATCCATTTCTTGGCTTCGGGAATGGCAACCGTCTGCGCAAGCAGATTGTGCATCTCAACGACTTCGACGCCGCGCTCTCGCAACTTGTTGATAAAATCGAAGTGATCTCTTTTGGCCACGTCCACCCAAAGAACGTCATCGAACAGCAGGCTGTCGCAATTGCTGGGCGTCAGCCGTTGATGCGCTCGACCTGGCGCACATACCATCACTTTGCGCAACTGACCGACTTCGGAATGGACACCAAACTGCTGTGAAGAAGACATGACATCTACCCCTTTCCTGGTAGTTTCACGCGACAATCATGCCTGTTGCCAAACCATAGATGCCGAACGCGCAACCAATGATGGCTATGACGAAGATTGCCATTTCGACCATGTTGAACAGCGGTTCGCCGCGCTCCCGTCGGGCCCAGATGTAGAGGATCGTCCCTGGAGCGTAGAGGATGGCGGAGAGAAGAATGAATTTGAGGCCGCCGGAGATAATCATGAAGATTGTGTAGACCGTTGCGATGCAGGCAAAGACGAGATCGCGCCGGCGCTCTTGCGGGCGCACCTCGTAACTTTCTCCACGTCTTGCGATCAGGAACCCGTAAGCGGCGACCAACAGATAGGGAATAAGCGACATGGAGCTCGTCAGGCTCAACATCAATGCGAAGGCATCCCGTGACCAATAGGTCGAGATGATGAAGAGCTGGACGATGATGTTTGTCAGCCACAGAGCTGCGACGGGAACACGGTTCTTGTTTTCCCTTGCGAATACCCTCGGCATGTCATCGGTCTTGGCGGCGGTGAAGAGCACTTCCGCACAGATCAACTGCCAGGCGAGATAGGCTCCGAGCACCGATACGATCAGTCCCGCACTGACGAAGACCGCACCCCAAGGGCCTACGACTGCCTCTAAAACGGCGGCCATTGAAGGCTGGCGCATGCCGGCAATCTGAGCGCGCGCCAGATTTGCAAATGGCAGAAGCGTCACCAGCACCATCAATCCCGTGACCGCGGCAAAGCCAAGCAACGTCGCCCTTCCGACGTCGGAGCGCTTCTGTGCATAGCGGGAATATACGCTTGCTCCCTCGATGCCTAAGAAAACGAAAACGGTGACAAGCATCGTGGCGCGGACCTGCTCGAGCAGGCTGGTGTCCGGCATCCCCACGCCGCCCCAAAAGTTCTCTCGAAATTGTCCGAGGCGGAAGGAGACGGCGAGAATGATGACGAAGATGACAATCGGCACAATTTTGGCGACCGTGACGACGATGTTGATGAAGGCGGCCTGCTGGACACCGCGCAAGATCATGAAATGAAAGAGCCATATGCCGATCGAGGCAACGACGATGGCGATAACGGTGTTTCCATCTCCGAAGATCGGGAAAAAGGCACCGAGGGTCGATTTGATCAGGACCCAATAGGACACGTTACCGATGCAGGAGCCGATCCAATATCCAAATGCTGAGAGGAAGCCCGGATAGTTCCCGAAACCTGCCTTCGCATAGGCGTAAACACCGGCGTCGAGATCTGGCTTTCGCTCCGCCAAGGCCTGAAAGACCCGGGCGAGCATATACATGCCCGTACCGGCGACGATCCAAGCAATGATTGCCCCGAAAGGCCCTGTTGCAGCCCCGAAGGTTCTTGGTAGCGAGAAGATTCCAGCTCCGATCATGGAGCCAATAACCAAAGCTGTCAGCGAAATAACAGAAAGTTTCTGAGTAGTGCTGTTAGTCATAGGGCCTCCGGTTACACAACGGTTGCCAGGCGATCTAAGCACAATCCAAACTCTACCACTTAAGCGGTAGTTGGACATATTCCTCTCTTTTTTTAAAAGCGCAATCTGAAAATGTGATGGAATACTAAAATAGTTGAGCGTATCAGCATTTCCCGGGAGGATTAATCACTTGGACACGCACCCAAGGCGATTTTTCATTGTAAAGGCTGGTATTTACCCGCAATTGCTGCCCGTGATGGGAATAGAGATGAGACCGCGCAAGTAGCAAAAATTGCCGCTATTGAAGATCGTATTGAACAGGAGGTAGCCATGATCTCGTTGTTCCTGAGCTTTCGATACATCATCGTCCTTGCCTCCGTCGGGGTTCTTGCGGGGGCGTTCCTGATGTTTTGGGAGGGCATGCTGATTTTGCGCAACGCATTTTTATACGTGCGCACGGACCCCGACATGTCGGTGATTGCCGCGGTGTTGAACTCCACGGACAAGTTTCTCTTCGGCATCGTTTTGATGATTTTCGCCTATGCGATCACCTTCGGTTTCGTCATCGACCTATCGCCGGAGATGCGCAAGAAGGTGCCGGCCTGGATKATCCTGAATACGGTCGCCGAGCTCAAAAGCCTCTTTTTTCAGGTGATAATTCTTTACCTGGTGGTGCATTTCGCGACGGTCATGGCGGAGACGGAGGGAATGCCGGATTGGAACGGTCTCGTGCTGCCAGCGGCGATCCTACTTCTCGCCGGCGCTATGAAGCTTGTCGACAGCTCATCCCACGATCATACGAACGGCGAGCATCGTGAATGAAGCAACACGAATACAGTGGATCGGAATCTGCTCCTTGAGATCATGACCGAAGAGAGCCATGCTCGTTTGTTGTTCATGTCGCGCGCCGATAGATTTTATGCGAATTCCAATCCAATCAACCCACAGTATTAATTTCCTTGAAGCTTAATTAGGAAGGCGTATAGTCTCTCCCCGAGACTGCCTCTGCCCGCAGATCCGGCCTCATGTCTTCGAATGCATTATCTCTCTCGCAGTAGTCCTAAATACAGGCCGCAGACGGAGATTTTCATGCTGAACAGACGGTCTCTTTTGCTGGGTTTTTTCGGAGCAGCGGTTGCCGGTTTCGTGGCTGTCAGCCTGCCGGACGATGTAGAGGCGCAAACAACTCCCCGCCATCGGCGCCCTCCGCCGCAACGTCCTCCACCCCAAGATCGTCCGTACCGACGTCCTCCGCCTCCGCCCCCTCTGCGCGAGCCCAGACCACGGGCGCGTCGCGGTTATCGCTGGGAGTCGGGACGATGGGTCTGGAACCACACCCGCAGGCGATATGACTGGTTCCATGGTCGGTGGGTCAGGAGACGTCCCGCCCATCCAAATCAGCGATAGTGATGCTGCACGAGCTCGAGGCGGAGGGCGATGTCCAAGTTTATTTTCTGGCACTGTTCGCAAATGCTGACTCTGGCTTTGGTGTCGGTTGGCCTCTTTGCCGTGGGCGGGGCGGCGTCAGAGGATTTACCCGCTGTCGGAACCATGCGGGTGGAGGTCTCGGACGTTTCGCCGCGACATGAGTTTGTCGGCAGGGTCGAAGCCGTCAATGCCGTCGATATTCGCTCCCGTATCGACGGCTTCCTGGAAAGCCGCTTGTTMGGTGAAGGGGCAATCGTCGATAAGGATCAGGATCTCTTCGTCATAGAACGGAGCAGCTACGAAATTGCCCTCAAGGATGCTCAGGCGGCACTCCTCAGCGCCCAGGCCTCGCTGCTGGACGCTGAACGGCGCTTACAAAGGAACCAATCTTTGAGCCGGCAAACGGTGCCGCAGGCGACACTCGAGGAGAGTGAGACCACGCGCGACACCGCGAGAGCGAACGTGATGTCGGCAGAGGCCAAGGTGAGCCAGGCGGAACTCAACCTGAGCTACACAAGGGTAAAATCGCCGATCGAAGGACGGATTGGCCAGGCAGCCTTTTCCGTTGGCAGTCTTGTCGGGCCCTCGTCCGGCACCTTGGCCCGAGTGGTGCAGATGGATCCCATCCGCGTCGTGTTCTCCCTCAGCGATCGCAGTATTCTCGACTTGCGTGCTGCGGCAGGTGGTGCCAGCAAGGACGAACTCGTCAAGCGGTTCGTTCCGCGGCTGCGGTTGTCAAACAACCAGAGCTATGAGCAAGCGGGCAAGGTCGAGTTCTTCGGCAACGAGATCGATCCGCAGACCGGCACCTTGCCGATCCGCACGCTGTTTGGCAATCCGCAGTCGATGCTTGTGCCCGGGCAGTTCGTCACGGTCATCGTTGGCGATGCTCAACCGAGGCTCCGCCCCGTCGTGCCTTCCGGCGCCATCCAGCAGGACCGGGAGGGCCGCTTCGTCCTTCTCCTGAATGGCCAAAACCGGCTGGATATCAGGCGCATCAAAGTTTCCGACCAGGTCGGCTCCGGCTGGGTCGTCGAAGAGGGGCTGGACGGCGGCGAGACAATCGTCGTCGAGGGCTTGCAGCACGCGTCTCCCGGCGCACTCGTGAAGGCCACGGATGTCAGCGCGTCAGTTGCCGCGGCACAAGCGGCGGTGCCTGCCAGCGCTTCGACCTCACCTTCGGGAACGGCAAAGCCATGAACCTGTCCGCGCCCTTCATCGACCGTCCACGTTTTGCCATGGTGATCGCGGTGGTCATGACCATCACCGGTGCGCTGGCGTTGGCGCAGATTCCGGTCGCGCAGTTTCCCCAGATTACGCCGCCGGAAGTCCAAGTCACCGCAAGCTATCCCGGCGCCAATGCCAATGTCTTGACCGAAAGCGTTGGCGCGCCGATCGAGGATCAGGTCAATGGCGTCGAGGACATGCTCTATATGTCGTCGACGAGCACCAATAACGGCAACTATTCGCTGACCGTGACATTCGCGGTGGGCACGGATCCGGCAATCGCGCAAGTCAACGTGCAAAATCGCGTGGCACTGGCAACCGCGCGGCTACCGGCGGCGGTGACGCAGACCGGGGTTTCCGTGAGAACCCGCTCTTCGAGCATGCTGATGGGCATTGCCCTCTACTCTCCGAAAGGGACGCGAGACGAGATTTTCATCAGCAACTACGCCACCATCAACATTCGCGACGCCATCGCCCGCGTGGCTGGTGTCGGTGAGGCAAGCGTTTTTGGGCCTGCCTACAGCATGCGGATATGGATGAACCCGGACCGCATGCAAGCCTTGGGGGTCACCGCGGCGGACCTTACTGCCGCCATCCAGGCCCAGAATGCCCAGGCATCGGCCGGACAATTGGGATCTGCACCGGCCGTTTCCGGGCAGCAGCTCCAGCTTACGGTCATGGCGCAAGGCCGTCTGGCAAACGAGGCCGAATTCGGAAACATCGTCATCCGCACCAATGCCGATGGCGCAATCGTCCGGCTGCGCGACGTCGCTCGCGTGGAACTCGGAGCACAGTCCTATGACACCGCGTCGACCTTCAACGGACAGCCGAGCGCCACCATCGTCGTCTATCAATCCCCGAATGCGAACGCGCTGGCAGTGTCCAACGCAGTCCTGGCTGAGCTGTCGCGTCTTTCGGGTCAATTTCCCGACGACATCGCCTATACCGTCGTCTTCGACACGACGTCGTTCGTGACCGAGACGATCAGGGAGATCATGATCACCCTGCTGATCACCTTTGCGCTTGTCGTCGCGGTGACCTACATTTTCCTTCAGGACTGGCGTGCGACCGTCATTCCAACATTGACCATCCCTGTGTCGCTGGTGGGCGGATTTGCCGTTCTCTACCTGCTTGGCTATTCGGCAAATACGATCACGCTCTTTGCCATAGTGCTTGCCATCAGCTTGGTCGTGGACGACGCGATCATCGTGGTGGAGAACGCGCAGCGGATCATGAGCGAGGAGCGGCTTGGCATACGCGAGGCCACGCTGCGGACCATGAGCCAGGTAACAGGCCCGATCATCGCCACAACCCTGGTGTTGGCGGCACTGTTCGTCCCCGTCGCATTCCTTGGTGGCATCACCGGCCAGCTTTATCGACAATTCGCGGTCACCATTCTCATCACCATCACCTATTCGACCATCAACGCCTTGACGCTGAGCCCGGCGCTCTGCGTGCTCATGCTGCGCCCACCGGCCTCTCAGCATTCTGGACTGTTCGGACGTTTCAACCGGGGTCTCGAAACCTCTCGCAGCCTATATCTCCGCATGCTTTCCAGGCTTTCCAGAAGGCTGGTCATCGCCGCGATCATCCTCATTGTGATTTTCGGCGGAATCTACGGTGTATTCCGCATCCTGCCGACAGGCTTTGTGCCTGCCGAAGATCAGGGATACCTTTTCGTCAACGTACAGCTTCCCGATGCGGCATCGCTGGAAAGGACGCAGCAGACGCTGGCGAGCGTGACGTCGCTGCTTCAAAAGACGCCGGGTATCGCAAACTCGATCGCCATCTCGGGAAACAGCATGATAGGCGGCGGCGGCTCGAATTTCGGGATGGCAATCTCTGCGCTGAAGCCATGGAGCGAGCGCGGTTCTGCTGAAAGTATCGACAGCATCATGAGCCACCTCAGATCCGAATTCGCGGGTATTTCGGCGGCGTCCGTCGTCGCGTTCAATCCTCCTGCCATTCCGGGTCTGGGAACGACAGGCGGATTTGACATGCGCCTGCAGGCGCGAAACGGACAAAGCCAGCAGGAGCTGGCCGAAGTCATGCGAGCACTTATCGTCAAAGCAAACCAGACACGCGGATTGTCGGGCGTGTTCAGCACCTTCTCCGCCAATGTTCCGCAAATCTTCCTCGATGTCGATCGCAACCGGGCTCAGCTTCTCGGCGTTTCGCCGGCCACGATATTTTCGACCCTGCAATCGCATCTCGGATCATCCTATGTGGATGATTTCAATATATTCTCGCGGGTCTATCAGGTCCGCATCCAGGACGAACCGCAATTTCGCGGCAGGATAGAAGATATTCAAAGGCTGAGAGTTCGCAGCCAAAGCGGCGAGCTCGTGCCCCTTCAAGCCCTGCTGTCCATCTCGACAACATACGGCCCAAGCTCGATCAACCGCTACAATCTGTTTCCCGCCGCCTCCATCAACGGACAGGCGGCAGCAGGAACGAGCACAGGTCAAGCTTTGGCGTCGATGGCCTCTCTTGCCGACCAGAGCCTGCCGCCGGGCTTTGGCTATGAATGGACCGGGCTGGCGCTTCAGGAGCAGCAGGCAGGAAACCAGACAGCCATGATCCTGCTGATGGGCATCGTCTTCACCTATCTTTTTCTTGTCGCCCAATATGAAAGCTGGAGCGTCCCAATCGCGGTGATGCTCTCGGTGTCTGTCGCCGTGCTCGGTGCACTCGGCGCTCTTCTATTCGCCGACATGGACATCAACATCTACGCGCAGATCGGCCTTGTCCTGCTCGTCGGGCTGGCTGCGAAAAACGCGATCCTCATCATCGAATTCGCCAAGGAACGGCGGGAGGAAGGAATGAGCATCACGGAGGCGGCAAGGGTCGGCACGGCGCAGCGCTTCCGCCCGGTCCTGATGACCGCGATGGCGTCTGTCCTTGGCGTCATACCGCTTGTGATTGCGACCGGCGCCGGCGCGGGGAGCCGCCGAGCGATCGGCATGACGGTGTTCGGCGGGCTGCTTGTCGGCACGATCGTAGGACTTCTGATGATCCCGGTCCTTTACGTCCTGATTCAGACGATGCGGGAAGGCATCAAGCGCCGGCTCTTCGGGGTGAAGGTCAAGGTGATTACGAAGGATGAAGGCAAAGGCGTGCACCCTTGAGGGGTGATAGACTTTCAGACGTTTGCTCCATATGCCGGAATTAGCCCAAGTCCTCCCGATCCCCCCCGCCAAGTGAACTTCAATTTTTGTTCTCAGGAAGTGCCGCCTTATTCGGTGTCGTATTGCCCTTCGGCAGGGAGCGCCGATTGTCCACAAAGCGCAAAAGCAAGTTCCGTTTTCTGTGGCCCTGGACAAGATCAATATCACTCACAAGCTTTGCGCCGCCCTCGCGGCGCTCCAGTGTGATCTTGCGGCTATGGAAGGCTTCCAGCTCAGCGCGATGCGCGACGCTTATGATGGTGACTTTCGGCAATTCCTGGATCACCATCTCCATCATCTTGTCCTGGCTCTTTTCATCGAGCGCTGAGGTCGCTTCATCGAGCACGATGATATCGGGATTGTGTAGCAGGAGGCGGGCGAAGGCGAGCCGCTGCTTTTCGCCGCCGGACAACGTCTGGTCCCATGGCGCGTCTTCTTCGATCTTGTCGTTCAGATAGTCGAGCCCGACCTTGTCGAGGGCCGCCTTGATCTCATCCAGCGTCCAGCTATCGGCGGCGCGGGGATAGGCGACTGCACGGCGAAGCGGCCCGGAAGGGATGTAAGGCCGCTGCGGTAACATGAACAGTCGTCTGTCGGCATGGAAATTGACGCTGCCGTCACCCCAAGGCCAGAGACCTGCGATGGCCCGCACCAGCGTGCTCTTTCCCGTACCGGATTCTCCGGCGACCAGCACCCGCTMGCCGGGTTMGATCTCGACCTGGGTTTCCTTGACCACGGCGGTGCCATCGTCCAGCGACACAGAGAGATCGTTGAGGCTGAGCATCGCATTGCTTTCGGTTTCACCGTGCTTGATGCGTCCCAAGGCGTTGCTCTTTTCTGCGCGCTCGAGCCCGTCGAGCGACATCATCAGCGAAGCAATGCGTCGTGCGCAGGCGTTCCAATCGGCGAGACGGGGGTAGTTATCGACAAGCCATCCGAATGCGCTCTGAACGATGGCAAAAGCCGAGGCAGCCTGCATGACCTGTCCGAGCGTCATACTGCCTTCGAGAAATTTGGGAGCGCAAAGCAAGATCGGCACGACTGGCGCAAACAGGCTTGAGCCTTGCGACACAAGCGTGGTGCGCATGTGCTGGTGTGCAAGGAGCGCCCATTGCCGAAGCACATTGGCAAACTTTTTGTCTAGGTCGCTACGCTCCTCCTCTTCGCCGCCGAGCAATGCGATGCTCTCGCCGTTTTCCCGCACATGGGTCAGCGTGTAGCGAAATTCGGCTTCCGTCTGATTTTTGACCTCGGAGACATGGACGAAATGGCGGCCGATGACCGCCATCGAACTGGACGTGATCGCCGCATAGAGCACCGCAGTAATGACGAGGAAGCCGGGAACGGTGAAGGTCAAATCTGCGACCGTCAGAGTGAGGGCCCCGCCGATCGTCCAGAGGACGACGATGAAGGTCGTGGCTGACAGAAATGCGGAAATGACGCCAGCGATGAAATCGACCGGAGATTCCGTAGCAATCCGCAAATCCTCCGAGATTCGCGCTTCGGGGTTCTTGTGGTCGCCGCCGATGAGGTTCAACTGATAATATCGGCCGTTTGCGAGCCAGCGTGCGATGACCCTGGCAGTAAGCCAGGAACGCCAGCGGCGCTGGATCATCATGCGAATGTAGACTTGGATCGTGACAAGGGTCACGCTTCCGAGCACGAGCGGCAGGAATATAGCGCTCAGAAAATAGACGGTGTGGGCATTGCGTTGCTCTATGGCGTCGAAAATTGCGCGGTTCCAGATATTGATTCCGTACTGGAAGCCGACATTGGTGCCGATCAGGATCAACAGCCCGATTGAGCAAGGCCACGCGAGCCCGTCACCGCTACGGCCCCAGTAGCTGCGTGCGCTGATCCAGAAACGCCTGAGCAAATAGCTTTTGCGCGCCTGCTCGGCCTCCTCAGGGGTCAGCTCTGGGTCGGGTTCGACGACATTTGGCGGTGACGCGACCTCGACAGTCGATGCCTTTTCTTGGCGCGACTTCTMGGCACCGTCCCGTTCGGTGCCGTCGACMGATTTCGGATTGAATTTTGCGTCGGTCATAAGCACGACAACGGCTTAAAAATCGAAAGGTTTCATGAGCCGCTGTCGAACTTGGCATTCGAGGGTTTGTCGATGAGGTTGTCGCCTCTGGAACTCACAAGATCTCCCAAAGATATCACCGACGGAATAACAGCAGCCTGCTACGCAGCCCTTGGCAGCAGAGATTTGAGGTACGTGTCAGCGGCCAGTGCCTCAATAGGTGGCATGATCCGCTTTGCGATCAGCATCTCGCTCAACTTCATGTCCTTGGCAATCCTGTTGCCCGGACCGACACCACTGGCTGCCACCAGCCGCTGAGAAAGGTCGAGATGGAAGAGGATAAACGCACCGTCGCTCAAGTCTCTGCGAACCACTGTGTGCCCTTCGTCGACGAGACCGGCGATCTGCAGGGTATGATCGAACTGATCGGACCAAAAATAGGGAACGGCGTCGTAGCTGCGGGCAGCGCCCGCCAAGTTCGCCGCAGCAAGGATGCCTTGATCCTGCGCGTTGCGCCATGCTTCCAGACGAAGCCGGCGGCCGCCATATAGCGGATGGGGAAACGAGCAGCAGTCGCCAGCGGCGTAGATATCTGCCACCGAGGTCTCAAGATGTTCGTTGACCGCAATACCGTTGTCGACCGCGATGCCAGCTTGTGCGGCGAGTTCAGTGAGCGGCTGCGCCCCGATTCCGACGACGAGCACGTCCGCTGTGACCTTGGGTCCGTCCGAAAGCGAGATGCTGACGCATTGTTCGTTGGCGTCGATGTCCCCCACCGCCACGCCGCATTTCACCACGACGTCGTTGCGCCGATGCAGGGAGGTGATTGCGGCGGCAATAGATTCGGGCACTCCGCGTTTAAGGATGCGCTCTTGGCTCTCGATCACCGTGACCCTTGCGCCACGGCTGCGTGCCGATGCGGCGACTTCCAGGCCGATGAAACCGCCACCAAGCACCGCCACATGCATATCGGCGCTGATCCAGGGGCGAAGCGCAAGCGCATCGTTGATCGTCCTGAGATAGAGTATCCGCCGGCTCGCCGGAACATTCGGCAGCCGCCTCGGCACAGCGCCCGTCGTCAACAGCAATTTGTGATAGGGCAACGCTCGGCCACCCGACAACGTCACCTGCTTGCGGTMGGCGTCGATGGCGCTGACCGACGTGCCGCCGATATGCCGGATCATCCGCTCGCTGAGCACAATCTCGCTGAGAACGGCGGGTGCCTGGGGCGTTGTGGCGGCAAGCAGCACCTGCTTGGAAAGCGGCGGCCGCTCGTAGGGGAGGTGAGCCTCATCGCCGATGAGGGTAATGGGATGGGCATAGCCATTTTCCCTCAGGCCCAGAGCCGCGCGTGCGCCGCATTCGCCTGCGCCGACGATGACGATGCCAGCGTCGTCGCTCATGCTGCTATTCCGATCATGATGCGATCACCTTCCAGCTTGACCGGATATGTTCTCAGATTGACGCATACCGGCGCACCACGAGCCTCGCCCGTCTTGTAGCTGAAGCGTCCATTGTGCTTTGGACATTCGATGATGTCATCCATGACAAGCCCGTCGGCTAGGTGGATCTTTTCATGGGTGCAAAGCCCGTCGGTCGCGAAATATTCGTCGTCCGAGCTTCTGTAGATCGCGAAAGTTCGTCCGGCGTGATCAAACCGGACGACGTCTTCCTGCTCGATGTCGTCGGCGGCACACGCTTCGATCCATGTCGTCATTTCCTGCCTCCTCGCTATTGTCCGCCGGCGGCTTGCCGCCATGCACAGTGATGTCGCCTTGCGGGAGGAGCGGCGCACCGGCATTGGCCCAATGGGCGTTGAGCCTTGATCGCGCTCAGCTTTTCCTCCCTGAACACCATCAACCATGCGCGAAATAGCGCTTCACATTCCACGTCGATTATGATCATTTTTCATCAAGGGGAGGAATGGAATGAAGAAAGCCCGCTTGATCGACATTGCGGCCGCCGCAGGCGTCGGCATCGCAACCGTCGAGCGCGTTCTCAACGAGCGAGGAGGCGTCAAGCCCCACACGGCGGAGAAGGTGGTGCTGGCGGCCAAGCGGCTGGGGTACAAGGGGGTGATCCCAAATCTCTACCGTGGAACGATCCGCATCGAGGTTATCCTGGTCAGGCCGGAGTCGCCATTCTTCAGCAGGCTCAATCGCGCCTTTGAACGGATTGCCGCCTCGCTCGACAGCTCCATCACCGTTCACCGAACCTTCGTCGAGGAGAATGATCCCGAGAAGTTTGCCGCGCATATATCCAATAGCGCTATTCGCCGCCATGCCCTGATTGTCGTGGCCCTCGACCATCCGAAAATCAGGGAGAGCCTGGATAAGGCCCGAAAAGCCGGCATCGAGGTCGTCCAGATCGTGTCCTATGCGGAGGGCAGGGACGATGTGTTCGTGGGCATCGACAATTATGCCGCTGGACGAACCGCAGGCTTCTATATGTCGCGAATGCTTCGGCCCACGGCCGGAAGTATCGTCGCGATCTGCCATAGCTGGGCCTATCAAATTCACAAGGAGCGTATTCGCGGCTTTTCTGACTATCTCGCCGCCCACGGCAACCCGGCGCATCAGTTTTCGGAGGTTGTATTTGGCTTCGATGACGATGTGAGATCCGCCGAAGCGCTCACTCAGGCGCTACGCCGCGGGACGGATGTCGCGGGCATCTATAATGCGGGCGGTGCCAACCTCGGCGTTGGATCGGTCCTTCAGCGCTATCAGCGGCAGCAAGAGAGAGAATTCATCTGGATCGCTCATGAGCTCAACGACGAAACGCGCCGCTTCATTGTTTCGGGACTGATGACGCTGGTCCTGGATCAGGCTCCGGAAACTCAGGCGAGACGTGCGCTGGATACTGTTCTTTCGAGGATAGGTGTCATCGACGTGCCAGTCAGCCGCGATCCGGTGCCGTTCCTGACCTATACGGCGGAAAACATCGGGCACTTTTCGCCGCCAGCCTGACGGGCAAGCCGGAGCCTGCGAAGGAGGGCTCGCAGGCTCCGGCATTTCCCGCCTTCGCAGGCCGCAGAGTCGGGGGGAGATAGTTGCACGCCGGGACCATCCCGGACGGACGCCTTGGATCAGCCAGCAGTTCCGGAGCTGCGTGCCTGCTTTTCAGCGTATTTCTTTGCCCGCTCCATGAAACGCCTGTTCATGCGATCCTCGGCCTCTTTCGAGCCGTCATGGAAAGTACCGAACCACTTATCKAGCGGAATGACGCCGTCGGCGTAATTGCACTCGAAAAACTTGTGATGCAGGTAGTGATCGTAGGCGTGGGTATCGATGCTGGTATCGTCGGCAATCACGATCTTGTCGAAACCTGCATGGCCAGGGGCCGGCGCTAGGGCGGCATGGGTCAGGTGGAAGAGGGCATGGATCGGACTGGAGGGCACGATCCAATGAATGAGCACGCCCGAGAAATACAGCAGATGCTCGACGGGATGCATTGCCAGACCGGACCAAGGGCCGGGATTGACATTGTTATGATGCAGCTTGTGAACGGTGTGATAGAGCGGCGGCCAGTGAATGAGGCGATGCACCAGATAGAAGTGCAGGTCGCGGAATGCCGGGACCAATAGCATGATCACAGCGCAATAGACCGGATGTTCGGCAAAATCGACATAGGGAATAATGCCGTTCGCGAAGGCCCATAGGGTCAGCACTTCGAAGGCCGTCCAAAGCGGCACTGCGCTTGCGAATGTCCAAATCACATTGTCGATGGTCTGATTGCCGAAGAGGAATGCGGAATTGCCCTTTGATGGCCACTTGCCGTTATATTTGAAGCTCGTGCCCTGCTTCTTTTGCATGTAAAGCCGCAGATGAAACGCACCGAAGAACAGGAAGACGAGGACGGCATTGCGCACGAGGAGATAGGCGATCCAGCCGGGCTCGAGGGTCTTCATCGTCTCCATCGAGGGGGTCGCATAGAACCACAGCAGCGTTGCGACGACTGCATAGACGGCGTTCCAAGGCATGAGATAGCCCGGATATCCGAAGAACCACTTCAGGAAGGCGACGGGCTGCGCCGGCCAGATGAAGACCGGGGGATATTTGAGGAGCTTGTTAGGCTTCCAGTCTCCTCGCTTGTCGCGCGTGCCGTAGAGCGTGTCGTCCATGTGCGGTGTCCCAGTTAACGGAATTTATGCGATCAGTCTCACCGAGGCCGGCTCGAAACGACAGCACAGTTTTGATGAAAATTGCTCATGGCCAAGGGTGGGGCGTTCGCCGCACCAGATGACAGGGTGAAAAGGGAGGCCGTCGGCCTCCCAATGTGTCAAACCACGATCGCCTATGTTGCTGCTGACAGGAGATCGCAGGATTCCGCTCAGTTGAGATGCTCGAACTGGCTCATGTTTTCGTTGGTCACCAGCTTGAAAGGAATCCAGACTTCCTTGTCGATCTGGTCACCCTTGACCGCCTTCAGGGCAGTATCGACGGCGCCTCGCCCCTGTGCCTTGGCGTCCTGGAACACGGTGACCTTGAGATCGCCGGCCTTCATCGCTTGGAGCGCGTCAGGCGTGGCGTCGATGCCGGCAACGAGCGTCTTGCCGGTCGAGCCGCCAGCACTCTTGAGCGCAGCGATTGCGCCAAGCGCCATCTCGTCATTGTTGGCGATCACGGCATCGAATTTCAGGCCGCTGGTCAGCCAGTTCGAAACAAGATCGGCGCCGTCGACGCGGCTCCAGTTGCCGACCTGTTMGCGAAGAACCTTGATGCCGCCGCACTCGCCGGACTTCAGGACGTCATGAACGTCTTCGGTCCTCTGCCGGGCCGCCTGGCTGGTGAGATCGCCGATCATGATGACGACGTCGCCCTTTCCGCCGAGCATACGACAGACCTCCTTGGTCTGCAGTGTTCCGGATTCGGTTTCGTTCGATCCTACGAAGGCCTGCTGTTTGCCGAGGCTCGATAGATCGGTGGGCTGGATATTGACATAGATCAGCGGAATGCCCGCCTCTTCGGCGATTTTGCTCATCGCCGGCGTGCCGTCCGAATCCACCGGATCGACGATGATGGCCGATACGCCGCCGGCTGCGAAGTTTCGCACCTGATCCAACTGCTTGTTGACGTCGTTGGCGGCATCTTGCACCTGCAGGTCGATGCCCTTGGTCTTGGCATAGTCCTGCATGCCGTTAGCGATCAGGGTTTGGAAATTGGTCGTCAGGTAGCCCATCGAAACGCCAATCCGATCGGCGGCATGGGCTTGTGACGACAGCACGAGCACCAGAGCGGTTGCGCCAAGAAATTTCAGCATGTTCTCCTCCCAGGAAACAACGACCCAGTTGGTCGCCTGAAAAAAGTTAGCGACAGCCCCCGTTAGCGTCTGAGAGTATTTTGATGAAAAAACCTCAGGCCGGGCGGCTCGTCGCGCGCAAACACATCCGTATTGCAATGAAGTGCTGCCATGATCAAAACCCATCACCGGGCCATCTCGCAAAGGCATGGGATTCGTGATCTGTGCAGTCCACTGGTGGGGAGGCACTATGCAGGACATCCTTATATTCCAGTCGCTCTGGGCCATGGAGCGACGCAGCGCTAGACATCCGGAGCTCACCCTCGAAGAGAATTTGGAAAAGATCGCGGCTGCTGGCTTCGACGGCATCAGCACTCATTGGACCGATCGCGACGTTGTGCGCCGTACCGCGGGGCTGCTCAAGCACCATGGTTTGCAGGCGGAAGGGCAATGCTTTCCCAAGACCGTCGACGATCTGAAGCCGGTGCTTGAGATCGCCGCCGAATGCAATGTGCATCACATCTGTCTGCAGCCAGATGTGCGATTGCGGCGCCTGGAGGATTGCCTTCCCTTGCTCGAGGGCTGGCAGCGGTTAAGCGAGGAGGCGGGCATCGATGTCCTCATCGAGACGCACCGCGACCGTATGACGACCGATCTGTTCTTCACGCTCGATTTGCTCGATCGCCTTCCGGATCTGCGGCTGCTGGGCGATGTCTCTCATTTCCTCGTCGGCCGGGAATTCGCCTGGCCGGTATCCGACGAAAATCATGCGCTTATCCACCGGATACTCGACAGCTCCTGGGCTTTCCACGGCCGGGTCGCTTCACGCGAGCAGGTCCAGATCGAAATTTCCTTCCCGCATCACCGGCCCTGGGTCGATCTATTCCTCGGCTGGTGGGAATACGGCTTCAGAAGCTGGCGCAAGCGCGCCGGCGGCGGCAATACCCTCGCTTTCACCTGCGAGCTGGGGCCGAAGCCCTATGCGATCACCGGAAGGGACGGGGAAGACTCCACCGACCGATGGGAAGAATCCTTGCTTCTGATGCAGGAAGCACGCGCCCTATGGGACAAAACGGCCGGCTGAGCCGCAGTATGGTGCTCAAAGCGCTCCGCGCCTGTTGAGCGAAATCGCGTAAACGCTCGTCGTTGCCGTGATGAAGAGCTTGTGTTTGCCGCGTCCGCCGAAGCAGAGATTGGATACCGTTTCGGGAACCAATAGCTTACCCATCAGATGTCCGTCGGGCGCGATGCAATGGACGCCGTCGCCGGCCGAGGACCACAGGTTGCCGTCGCTGTCCAGCCGCATCCCGTCGGCGCAGCCTGGCGAGATTTCGTGAAAGACATCGCCGCCGGTCAGGCGCCAGTTTTCCGCGACGTCGAAAACGCGGATATAGCGCCGATCGTCGGTGTGCATGCGGCCGGTTTCCGCAACATAAAGCTTCTTTTCATCCGGGCTGAACGCCAGCCCGTTCGGGCAATTGAAATCGGTGAGCACGGCTGCAATCGAACCGGAAGGATCGACGCGATAGACGTTGCAAGGCAGTTCCTGCTCGCTTTTGTATCCTTCGTAATCCGTGGCGATGCCGTAGTGCGGGTCGGTGAACCAGATGGCGCCATCGGACGCCACGATGACGTCGTTCGGCGAATTMAGCCGCTTGCCCTCATAGCGGTCGGCGATCATCGTGATCGAGCCGTCAAACTCCGTGCGGGTCACGCTCCGGCTGCCGTGCTCGCAGCTCACGAGACGGCCTTGTCGGTCGCGGGTGTGGCCATTGGCGAAGTTTGACGGTTCGCGAAAGACGCTGGTGCCGACACCTGGTATCCAGCGCATGATGCGATTATTGGGGATGTCGGAAAAGAGAAGGCAATTGAGGTCGCCGAACCAGACAGGGCCCTCAACCCAATCGAAGCCGCTGGCGATCTGTTTGACGGGAGCATTGCCGAGGACGAACTTACCGAAAGCGGGATCCATGATCTCGAAGAACGACATCTTTTATTTTACCTTTCATCAGGCCGTTGTACGGCGCCGCTCCTTAGGTCGTGCCTCAGGAGAAGACGATCTGAGCCTTCATAGCCCGGCTGCGGTCCGAGGCAATCTCGAAAGCGCCGATCGCGTCCGCAAGCGGCACGGAATGGGTGATTAGCGGTCTGACATCGATCAGGCGCTTGCGCATCAACTCGACACCCACGGCAAATTCCTCATGGAAGCGGAATGAGCCACGCAGATCCAGTTCCTTGGCGGTGATGGTCTGCATCGGCAACGTCATGTCGCCCCCGAGACCCAGTTGCACGATGATCCCGCGGGGTCTCAGCGCCGCAATCCCGCTGGCAAGAGCAACGGCCGCCCCMGAGCATTCATAGAGGATGTCGAAAGTGCCCTTGTCGGCCGAATAAGCGGCAAGCGCTTCCGGTTCTTCCTTGCTGTTGATGACCCTGTCCGCGCCGGCCTGCTTGGCAACCGAAAGCGTGAAATCCGATAGGTCGGTCGCAACGATTTCCGCGGCGCCGGCACGACGGGCGGCGAGGATGGACAGGACACCGATCGGTCCGCAGCCGGTGACGAGAACGCGCTTGCCCAGCATCTCGCCGGCGCGCTTCGTGGCGTGCAGGGTCACGGCCAGCGGCTCGGCCATCGCTGCTTCGCCGGTCGTCAGGCCGTCGGCGGGGATGCATTGAATGGCATCGGCAACCAGCGTTTCGCGGAATGCGCCCTGAATATGCGGAAAAGGCATGGCGCTGCCATAGAAGCGCATGTTCAGGCACTGATTGTGCAGGCCCTGCTGGCAATAGCGGCAGGTCCGGCAGGGGCGCGACGGCGAGACGGCGACGAGCTGGCCGACTTCGAGCCCCTGAACGCCGGCGCCGAGGGCCGTAATCGTTGCACTGACCTCATGGCCGAGAATCATCGGCTGCTTCAGGCGCACGGTGCCGAAGCCGCCGTGGTTGTAATAATGTAGGTCGCTGCCGCAGATACCGCCCGTGGCGAGCCGCAGCTTGACCTCACCCGCACCCGGTTCCTCGTCCGGATACTCCTCGATCCGCAGATCCTTGGCGGCGTGAGCGACGATGGCCTTCATGTCTTTCTCCTCAAAGAACGGGGGTGGGCAGCGGCTGGCCGGCAAAATGGGCGGCAAGATTGTCGCGGACGAGCTGGCCCATGGCCTTACGCGTCTCGATCGTGCCCGAGGCGTGGTGTGGCTGCAGAAGCACATTGTCCAGCGCCAGGAAACGCGGATTGAGCTTCGGCTCGCCTTCGAAGACGTCGAGTGCCGCCGTTCCAAGTTTGCCCGTTTCGAGCGCGGCTAGCAACGCTTCCTCATCAATGTTGGAAGCGCGCGATATGTTGATCAGCATACCTTCCGGACCAAGTGCCTCGATGACATCGCGCCCAACGATATGGCGCGTCGCAGCMGAGGCCGCCAGCGTCACGAACAGAAAATCGGATTGCTCTGCCAGTTTCACCGGATCGCTCACGAATTCCATGTCGTTTGCATAGGATTTCGCCTCGACATCGGAGTAGGCGATCTTCATGTCGAAGCCCTTCAGTCGCTTTGCAACTTCGAAGCCGATGCGGCCAAGGCCAAGAACGCCGGCCCGCCGTCCCCAAACACGCCGTTTCAACGGATAAAGGCCCTTGTTGACCCAGCTTCCATCTCGCACCCATGTTTCGGCGCCGAGCATGCCGCGCGATTGGCAGAGCATCATGGCAACACCTAGATCGGCAACGTCGTTGGTCAACACGTCGGGCGTGTTCGTCACGCGAATGCCTCGTTCCCGGCAGGCATTAAGATCGACAGCGTCGAAGCCCACACCGTAGACCGAGATCAGTTCCAGGCTGGGGCAGGCCTCGATCATCGCCCTGTTAGCCCCGAGTTCGCCGCGCGTGGCAATTGCTCTTATGGATGGCCCGACTTCTGCCAGAAACGCAGTTTTATCTGCGGCCTCGAAATACCGGTGAACGCGAAATGCCGCGTCGAGCGGTTCCTGATCCCATTGCGGATAGGGGCCTACCTGCAGGATTGCCGGCTTTTCCATCTTTTCGATTCCTCCCTTGATACTGGCCTTGACACTAGATGTTATCGATAACATAAACAGGGATATCGGCATTTGTCGAGATGAAAAAAGGAGGAAAACGATGTCTCTTGGCCTCTTCGATCTGAAAGGACGGCGCGCGCTTGTGACAGGTTCGTCGCAAGGCATCGGCTTGGCTCTTGCCCAGGGACTGGCGGCAGCGGGCGCCGAGCTGGTGCTCAATGGCCGCGATGTGGAAAAGCTGACGAAAGCCGCGGCTCTGTTTGACGGCAAGGCTCAGATCTTGCCCTTCGACGCAACGGACCACGAGGCTGCTCGTCACGCCGTCGACGATTTCGAAGCCAAAACCGGCGCCATCGACATCTTGGTCAACAATGCGGGCATGCAGTTCCGCACACCCCTGGAAGATTTTCCCGCAGACGCATTCGAGCGGCTTCTTCGAACCAATATATCGAGCGTTTTCAACGTCGGCCAAGCCGTTGCACGCCACATGATCAAGCGTGGCGCCGGCAAGATCATCAATATTGCCAGCGTCCAGACGGCGCTGGCGCGGCCCTCGATCGCACCCTACACGGCAACCAAAGGCGCAGTCGGCAATCTCACCAAAGGCATGGCGACGGATTGGGCGAAATACGGGCTGCAATGCAATGCCATCGCGCCTGGCTACTTCGACACGCCATTGAATGCGGCGCTTGTCGCCGATGCCGAGTTCTCCGCGTGGCTTGAGAAGCGCACGCCGGCTGGGCGCTGGGGACGCGTCGAGGAACTGGTCGGCGCCTGCATCTTCCTTGCTTCCAATGCATCCTCTTTTGTCAACGGACACGTGCTTTATGTCGACGGCGGCATCACAGCTTCACTCTAAGGCGATGCGGCCGCAACGGTTCGTCATCATGGGCGTTTCCGGCTGCGGTAAATCGTCAATCGGCGCAGCGCTCGCCTATCGTTTGTCCGGCACTTACATCGACGGCGACGACCTTCATCCGGCGGCAAACGTCGCCAAGATGAGTGCGGGTGTGCCGCTCACCGACGCGGATCGATGGCCCTGGCTGAACAGCGTCGGCGAGTGTCTTGCGCAAGCAGAGGAAACGGTGCTGATTGGATGTTCAGCGCTGAAGCAGACTTATCGCGACAGGATCCGCGCAGCCGTCGACGGGCCTGTGCGCTTCATTCATCTTGCTGGAAAAAAGGAAGTGATTGCGGCTCGCCTGCAAGCGCGGCAGGGGCATTTCATGCCGGCCGCCTTGCTCGAAAGCCAGTTCGCCGCACTTGAGCCGCCTGGGCTGGATGAGCAGGCAATTACCGTCGATATCGATCAACCGTTTGATATGGTCATAGCGGCTGTTATCGCCGCGTTGGAGGAGGAAGAGCTATGAGCAGCAAAGTTGCGCTGATCGGCGCGGGTGCGATGGGCGGAGCCATCGGTGCGCGACTTGTGGAGACGGGGAATCATCTGACCGTCTTCGATCTCGACAGCGAAAAGGTGGCCGCGCTGACGGCCAAGGGCGCCAGCGCTGCGGCAAGCGCGTCGTTGGCCGCTTCCGTATCGGATTGCGTCATTCTCAGCTTGAACTCGCCGCGGATCGTGCGTGCCGCGGTCTTCGGTCCGGGCGGCGTCGCCGAGGGTGCCAAGCCTGGAACGCTGATCATCGACATGTCCTCTATCGATCCCGATGCGACAAAGGAGCTGGCCGCGGACGCTCGGGAAAAAGGCCTGCGCTGGGTGGATAGCCCGCTCTCCGGCGGTGCGCCAAAGGCCCTGGTCGGCCAATTGACATTAATGGCCGGTGGCCGCGATGAGGACGTCAGGGATGCGCATGAGGTGCTTCGCCACGTCGCCTCGAACTATACCCATATGGGACCTCCTGGTGCAGGCCAGACAACGAAGCTGATCAACCAGGTCCTTTGTGCGCTGAACTTTCTTGCTGTCGCGGAGGCAACCCAACTGGCGCTCGATGCCGGCGTTGATGCCGCCAAGATCCCGCAGGCATTGAAAGGGGGACGCGCTGACAGCGCCATTCTCCAGGAATACATGCCGCGCTACGTCGCCAAGGACTACCGCCGGACAGGCCGCATCGACAACATGGTCAAGGATCTGAACGGTGCGCAAGATCTCGCCCGACGCACCAACACCGCCATGCCGCTGACGGCCGTCTGCGCTGAAATACACCGCATGCTGACGGCAGCCGGCCTCGGCGGCGAGGATCAGGCGGCATTGATGGAATTTTTCAAGGGGCCAAACAAGGAGATCGCCGAATGATTACCCGATACGCACTATTCGAAGGCAAGGTGAAGGACGGCGAGGCAGATGCGTTTCGCAATGCGGTCATTGAGACCATCCTGCCGAAATGGAAGCAATTTCCGGGTGCTTTGGATGTGCGCGTCTCCTTCGCGGAAGCGCGAGACGAAGGCGCGCCGGAATTTCCGATGATTCTCGCCGTCAATTATCCGGACTTGGCCGCAGTCGAAGCCGCGCTCGCAAGCCCGGTTCGCGCCGAAGCCCGTGCGGCGACGGAAGCGGTGCTGTCCCGGTTCTTTGAAGGACGCATCCATCACCACGTCACGGTCGCTCACGAATTCGCGCTCTGAACTCATTATGCGCCGACAATACTGCGTGCGGAGCCGGGAGGCTCCGCATTTTCATTTGAGGATGGCGAAGGGTTTCTCTTGCCATTCGAAGTAAAGGCATATTACTCTCATGGTAACGATAACACTGGACATAGATGAGTAAAAATCGCAAACCACCGACCATGGCAGACGTTGCCCGCGTGACGGGGGTTTCCCCGATGACGGTGTCGCGTGCGTTCAAGGCGGACAGTCTCGTCAGCAAGGAGAGAAGAGAGGCCATCCTCCAGGCTGCCGAGGATCTGGGTTACGTTTTCGACAGTACGGCCTCCAACCTGCGCTCGCAGAAGTCCGGTTTCGTCGCGGTTACGATTCCTTCGATCAACAACGCCAATTTCGCCGACACGGTCGGTGGCCTGTCGGATACGCTTGCTGCTCGCGATATGCAGATCCTCTTGGGCTACACCAACTACAACATGCAGGAAGAGGAGCGGCTCATTKAGCAGCTCTTGCGCCGCAAGCCGCAGGCCATCGTCGTCACCGGCGGCAGGCATACGGAACGCGGGCGGCGTTTGTTGGAGACGGTCAATATCCCGGTGATCGAGACGTGGGATATCCCCGCCGAGCCGATCGACCACTATGTMGGATTTTCCAACGCCAACGCGGTTCGCGAGATGGTGGATCACTTCGTCCGCGCCGGCTATCGCCGCATCGCCTTCATCGGCGGCGATGTCGGGCGCGATACGCGCGGTAGCGAGCGGCGAATTGGCTTTGCCGCCGCAATGCAAGTGCATGGGCTCGATGCATCGCGCCTGATCGCCGCCGGATTGCCGCCCATTTCGATGCGGGAAGGGGCGAATGCGATGGCAAAGCTAATCGATATCTATCCGGATACCGAAGCCGTCGTTTGCGTATCAGACCTTGCGGCTTACGGCGCGCTGACAGAGTGTCGTCGTTTGGGCGTTCCTGTACCGGAGCGTTTTGCCATCGGCGGATTCGGCAACTACGAGATCGGCGAAGTCTGCGTACCCACATTGACCACGATCAATGCTTTCGCGCGCGAAATCGGCGAAAAGACCGCACGATTGATCCTCGATATCCTTGACGGCAAGCAGGGCGTCGATGTCAAGATCTCGCCGGAACTGATCGTGCGCGACAGCAGCCGATAAATTCTCGCTGATAGGCTCGCCGAAAAAGAGCAACGCCTGACGGTATTGCGGAACCGTTGAATTGCACGCAATCGATTGCGGTCCCAATCCGTTTGGGGAGGAACTGCTCCTCCCGCCGGGAGATTCCGGAACTCTTGGCAATCCACGTGGGCCACCAAAGTCAACGAAATGTTCGCCTCGGTCGTCGTTGCGGGGGCATGGAAAGCATAACGAAAGCGCCCTATTTCCTTGATAAGACCCGTGGCGGCTACAGAGGCGACCGCTGTCACAACCAAGCAGCGCKAGCGGAAAGGGAGGCCAGATGATCTTTTCCGAACTCCAGCAGCAGATACGTGATCTGGCCCGCGACTTTGCCCGCGAGCGCCTGGCGCCAGGCGCAGCCAAGCGAGATCGGGAGCATCTCTTCCCGCGCGAAGAACTAAAGGAAATGGGCGAACTGGGTTTGCTCGGCATGCTGGTACCGGAAGCGTATGGCGGGTCGGATGCGGGTGTCGTCGCCTATGCCATGGCACTTGAGGAGATTGCCGCAGGTGACGGATCGTGCTCAACGATCATGAGCGTGCATAGCTCGGTCGGCTGCGTGCCGATCCTGAAATTCGGCACCGAGGAGCAGCGGCAGCGTTTCCTGCCGAAACTGGCKAGCGGCGAATGGATCGGCGGCTTTGCGCTCACCGAGCAGCAGGCTGGCTCTGATGCCTCGAACCTTAAGACTTGGGCAAGGCGGGATGGCAATCACTATGTACTTGATGGGACAAAGCAATTCATCACCTCGGGCAAGAACGGCCATGTCATCATCGTCTTTGCCGTCACCGACCCTGACGCCGGCAAAAAGGGCATCACCGCCTTCATCGTCCCGACGGACATCGCAGGCTATGAGGTGATCCGCGTAGAGGAAAAGTTAGGGCTGCATTCTTCCGACACCTGCCAGATCGCCTTCAATGGCATGCGCGTTCCGATCGAGTTGAGGCTCGGTTCAGAAGGCGAAGGCTACCGCATAGCACTCGCCAATCTCGAAGGCGGTCGGATCGGCATTGCGGCTCAGGCAGTCGGCATGGCGCGGGCGGCCTTTGAGGCGGCGCGCGATTATGCTCGCGAGCGCACGGCCTTCGGTAAGGCGATCATCGAGCACCAGGCTGTCGCATTCCGCCTTGCCGACATGGCGGTGAGGATCGAGGCGGCCCGGCAACTCGTTTTTCACGCTGCCGCCTTAAGCGAAGCCGGGCTTCCCTGCCTGTCGGAAACCTCGATGGCGAAGCTCTTTGCCTCGGAAATGGCGGAGCGGGTCTGTTCCGACGCCATCCAGATACATGGCGGCTATGGTTACATGGCCGATTACCCGGTCGAGCGCATCTATCGCGATGTACGCATCTGTCAGATCTATGAAGGAACGAGCGACGTGCAACGCATGGTGATCGCCCGCAATTTGTGAGAACCACATGCGGCCCATGCTTCTGGAGGAGAGGAGCAAGGCCGCCGCAGGAGGAAAGAATAGACATGGTGGATTCTTCTCATTTGGCTCTGCATGTCCCCGAACCCGCCGTTCGCCCGGGCGGCCAGCCAGACTTTTCCAACGTCAAGATCGCCAAAGCCGGTTCCGTGCCGCGGCCGGAAGTCGATGTCGCATCCGAGGAGATCCGTGATCTTGCCTATTCCATCATCCGCGTGCTGAACCGCGAGGGCGAGGCGGTCGGTCCCTGGGGTGGCACGCTCTCCGATGAGGAGTTGCTGGCCGGCCTTCGCAACATGATGAAGCTGCGCGCATTTGACGCCCGCATGCTGATGGCTCAGCGGCAGGGCAAGACGTCCTTCTACATGCAGCATCTCGGCGAGGAAGCTGTCAGTTGTGCTTTCCGCAAGGCGCTCAAGAAGGGAGACATGAATTTTCCGACCTATCGTCAGGCAGGTCTTCTGATTGCCGACGATTATCCGATGGTCGAAATGATGAATCAGATCTACTCGAACGAGAGCGATCCCCTGCACGGGCGCCAGCTACCGATCATGTATTCCTCCAAGGAGCACGGATTCTTTACCATCTCCGGCAACCTCGCCACTCAGTATGTGCAGGCCGTGGGCTGGGCCATGGCCTCGGCAATCAAGAATGACAGCCGCATTGCCGCGGGCTGGATCGGCGATGGCTCGACGGCGGAATCCGATTTCCATTCAGCGCTCGTCTTCGCCTCGACCTATAAGGCACCTGTCATTCTCAACATCGTCAACAATCAATGGGCGATTTCCACCTTTCAGGGCATCGCGCGCGGCGGCTCCGGCACATTCGCAGCCCGCGGCCTCGGCTTCGGCATTCCCGCGCTGAGAGTCGATGGAAACGACTATCTCGCCGTCCATGCCGTTGCCTGCTGGGCGGCTGAGCGTGCGCGGCGCAATCTCGGACCGACGCTGATCGAATATGTGACGTATCGTGTCGGGGCGCATTCGACCTCGGACGATCCGAATGCCTATCGTCCGAAGACGGAATCGGAGGCCTGGCCACTTGGCGATCCAGTGCTGAGGTTGAAGAAACATCTGATCGTCAGGGGCACATGGTCTGAGGAGCGGCATGTGCAGGCAGAAGCTGAAATCATGGACGAGGTGATGGAGGCCCAGCGTCAGGCAGAGCAGCACGGTACGTTGCATGCCGGCGGCAAGCCTTCGGTTCGCGACATTTTCGAAGGCGTCTATGCCGAGATGCCGCCGCACATCCGGCGCCAGCGGCAGAAGGCAGGGTACTGAGAATGACCAGGATGACGATGATCGAGGCGGTGCGAAGCGCCATGGACGTTTCCATGGCTCAGGACGACAATGTCGTCGTTTTTGGCGAGGATGTAGGTTATTTCGGTGGCGTCTTCCGATGCACGCAGGGGCTTCAGGCAAAATACGGTAAGACGCGCTGTTTCGACACGCCGATAAGCGAATCGGGCATCGTCGGCGCGGCGATCGGCATGGCCGCCTATGGCTTGAAGCCTTGTGTCGAAATCCAGTTCGCTGATTATATGTATCCGGCCTATGACCAGCTAACGCAGGAGGCGGCTCGTATCCGCTATCGTTCCAACGGCGATTTTACCTGTCCGATCGTTGTGCGTATGCCGACAGGCGGCGGTATTTTTGGCGGCCAGACGCACAGCCAGAGCCCGGAGGCGCTTTTCACCCATGTCTGCGGGTTAAAGGTGATCGTGCCATCCAATCCCTATGATGCCAAGGGCCTTCTGATTGCTGCGATCGAAGATCCGGATCCGGTAATGTTTCTGGAGCCGAAGCGGCTTTATAACGGCCCCTTCGACGGTCATCACGAGCAGCCGGTGATACCTTGGTCTAAACATGATCTCGGAGAGGTGCCTGAGGGCCATTATACGATCCCGATCGGCAAGGCCGAGATCCGGCGCGTGGGCGCGGCGGTGACCGTAGTCGCCTATGGCACGATGGTACATGTKGCGCTCGCCGCGGCCGAGGATGCCGACATCGATGCCGAAGTGATCGATCTCAGGAGTCTGTTGCCGCTTGATCTGGACACAATTATCAACTCGGTCCAGAAGACCGGACGCTGTGTCGTCGTGCATGAGGCAACGCTGACTTCGGGCTTCGGGGCCGAGGTCGTGGCGCTGGTGCAGGAAAATTGCTTTTACCATCTGGAAGCACCAATCGTGCGCGTTGCCGGCTGGGACACGCCTTATCCGCACGCGCAGGAGTGGGATTATTTTCCAGGTCCTGGCCGTCTCGGACGGGCGCTTACCGAAGTCATGGAGGCCTGAGCCGTGAGCGAATTTGTCATCGAGATGCCTGACGTGGGGGAGGGAGTCGCCGAGGCCGAGCTCGTGGAGTGGTACGTGAAGGTAGGAGATCCTGTTTGCGAGGACATGGTGATTGCTGCCGTCATGACAGACAAAGCCACCGTGGAAATCCCGTCTCCCGTCAACGGTATTGTCACCTGGCTTGCCGGCGAGGTCGGAGAACGTATCGCGGTTAAGGCCGCGCTGGTGCGTATCGATACAGCCGGAGATACCGGCGGAGCTCGGTMCGAGGAGATCCCAGAGACGACCGCCGAAGTGACGAAGGCGGAGAGTACAAAGCCTGCTCCAACAACGTCGGATCCTGCGACACCGCAAGCCGAAAAGCCACTTGCCGCTCCCCCGGTGCGGCTCTTTGCCAAGGAAAGCGGTGTCAACCTCGCACAAGTGCAAGCGACGGGACCAGGCGGCCGTATCCTGCGAGAGGATGTCGAGCAATTTTTGAACCACGGAGCCGCTCCCACAATATCAAGGGGCGGCTTTGCCGCGAAAGCTGCGAAGGAAGAGATCAAACTGACCGGACTGCGCCGCCGGATCGCCGAGAAAATGGCACTTTCCGCCTCGCATATTCCTCACATTACCTATGTAGAGGAGGTGGACATGACCTCGCTCGAGGAGTTGCGTACCATCATGAACGCTGACCGCAAGGCAGATTATCCGAAACTGACGGTTCTGCCTTTCCTGGTACAGGCGGTCGTGAAGGCCATTTCCGAGCAGCCCAATGTCAATGCCACTTTTGACGACGAAGCTGGCATCGTCACGCGCTATGGCGCGGTCCATATGGGTATCGCAACACAGACGCCGGCTGGTTTGACCGTGCCTGTCGTGCGGCATGCGGAAGCACGCGGAATCTGGGACTGCGCCGCCGAGATGAATAGGCTGGCGGAGGCGGCGCGATCCGGCACTGCGACGCGTGAAGAGCTTTCCGGCTCGACGATCACCATCAGCTCGCTCGGGGCGCTCGGCGGCATTGTCTCCACGCCTATCATCAATCATCCGGAGGTGGCGATTATCGGCGTCAACAAGATCGCCACACGGCCGGTCTGGGACGGCACGCAGTTCGTGCCGCGCAAGATGATGAATCTCTCATCCAGCTTCGATCATCGCATCGTCGACGGCTGGGATGCGGCGACCTTCGTGCAGCGCGTCCGCACACTGCTCGAAACACCGGCGCTCATTTTCATCGAAGGCTGATATCATCAAAGGGTTCGAAATTCTTGTCGTATGCAGAGCCGTTGGTTCTGCTGCCGACGCCGGGGCTTTCGGCAGGCTGAGCGCGGCCCGAAGGCCGCGCTGTTCTCGACTTCAAGAAGGGATCATTTGCTCCAGATCTTCTTGTATTGATCCTTATAGCCGTTATCCGGATCAAAAGTGTTTTTGGGGCCGCCATCGGACTGGATATTGTCTGCCGTTACGACATGCAGTGGCGACAGGTAGCCGGACCATTTTTCACCGGCGAAAGCACGGTTGAGTTCGTCGACCAGTTGCCAGCCCTGGAGATTGAGCGGTTCGGCCACCGTGACCTTCTGGAACTGGCCAGCGCGGATACGTTCATAGGCCGATTGCGAGCCGTCGCCGGCGGCGACGTTGATTGGCGCATCGGTGCCGCTCTTACCGGCGGAGGCGAGCGACGGGCCCATGAAGTCGAAATAGAGGTCGTTGATCGCGAGCGAATGGGTCCAGCTATCACCATACTTCTGCAGGAGCGAGGTGGTTAGCTGCGGCATACGCTGCGATGTCTCGGCGATCGGGGTGTCGACATATTCGAGCACTTTGCCGCCAAGCCGTTCGATCTCCTGCTTCATCTTGTCCGCCTTGGCGATGGCGATCGCATAGGTGGAGTCGGTGAAGATGATGACGCCCGGCTTGCCCTTGGCGTCGGCAAAGGCCCAGTCGGCAGCCGCTTTCGAGACTTCCATCGCATCGGTGCTGACGTTGGCGAAGAGGCCACTCTTGTCATCGGGACCGATGACCGGGCCGGCATGCCAGGCGACCAACGGGATCTTGGCAGCCTTTGCCTGTTCCAGAGCCGGGGCCTGCTCGACGGCATCGAAGCCATCGATGATGATGCCGGCCGGCTGCAGCGCTATCGCCTGGCCGAAGGCAGCCGTACGTCCGCCGATGGAGCCCGCGCCATCGAGAACCTTGACCTGCCAGCCGATGGCCTTTGCCGCTTCCTCGACACCATTGCTGACGCCGAGAATGCCGCCATTCTTGAGGTCACCGGCCAATACGACGATGGTCTTGCCGGCCTGTGCCTTCGGGCCGGTGGTCGGGCCGTCCCACTTGGTGACCGGTGTCGCATATTTGTCGACGACGGCTTTCGCATCCGCCATCGGATCGGCATAGGCCTGGCTGGCACACAGCATCAGCAGACCGGTAGTTGCTTGCAGGAAAACTCTGCGTTTCATTTCGTCTCCTCCCATTAAAAACTAAGGTTAAGTCAAGATGATCTTCAGTTGTCGGTCGCCTTAGCCGGTAACTGCGGTTTTTGTGCCGGCGCCATTCGTCCGGCATGGCTCCGGCGACGCTGCGCATAGCCGGCAATCCCGATGGCGACGAGCAGGGTCACGCCGTTGAAAAGCGGCTCTACGTAGAACGAGCCCCCGAACTGCTGGATACCGGCAATGCCGACGGCCAGAATGATGACGCCGATCATGGTGCCCCAGACATTGACGCGGCCGGGCTTGATGGTCGTGGAGCCGAGGAACGCGCCGACGAGCGCCGGCAGAAGATATTCCAACCCGACGCTGGCCTGGCCGATGCGCAGCTTGGAAGCAAGCAGGACACCGGCGAGGGCAGCGAGCGTGCCCGACGTTACGAATGCGCCGATGACGAAGCGGCGGACCGGGATGCCGTTCAAGGCGGCGGCCTTCGGATTGGCGCCGATGGCATAGATATAGCGGCCGATCGGCAGATACTCGAGCACGATCCACATGACGAAGGCGAGGCCAAGCACATAGATCCCCGTGATCGGAAGCCCGAAGACCATCGTTCCGTTGAGCGCATAAAAGCCCTGTGGGAGCATGCCGACCACCTGCCGTCCGCCCGTATGCCACAAAGCGATGGCATAGAGCACGGTGCCGGTGCCGAGCGTCGCGATGAAGCTGTCGATCTTGGCGATTTCCACGAGCAGCCCGTTAAGGAAGCCGGTCAATGCGCCGAGCAGGATGACGACCAGCACGGCCACCGGCCAGGGCAGGCCGAACATTGTCTGCAAGCTGATCGCCAAGACATGCCAGAGCACGATGCCGTAACCGATCGTCAGGTCGATGCGTCCTGCCGCCATCGGGATCATTGCAGCCAGCGACAGAATGGCGATGATCGTCTTGTCCGAGATGATCGAACGCAGATTGAGCAACGTCGGAAAGGTCTGTGGCAACAGGATGGAAAACAGCAGGATCAGAAGGGCAGTGAGTATAACGAGGCCATAGACTGGCAGGAGGCGCTGGATTTTCTGGCCGAAGCTCATTCCCGCAAGCTCGGCACTGGTGGGTTCGAGCGCGTTGGATTCGATCGATTGCATGAGGTTCCTCCCTGATTCAGGCCGCTTCGGACGCGGATGCTGCGGCGATGACCGCCGGTGTTGTTAAGTCGGCGCCACTCAGTTCCCGTACGATTTGGCCGCGTGAGAACACCAGGGCGCGATGGCAGATATGAGCGATTTCTTCGAAGTCCGTGGAGACGACGAGGACGGCCAGCCCATCCTCCACCGCCTCGGCGATCAGCTTGTAGATGTCCGCCTTGGCGCCGACATCCACGCCGGCTGTCGGGTCTTCGGCGATCAACAGCTTCCGGCCCGTCGCAAGCCACCGGCCCACGACCACTTTCTGTTGATTGCCGCCGGACAGGGCTTCGATCGCCAGGTTCTGGTCATTGGGTCTGAGGCCGACGCGGCTCCCGAGCGAATAGGCCATGTCAGCCTCGCGCTGCGGTGGCAGGAAGGACATCATGCCTCGCCCGGATGCACCGGGATTGAGGAAGGTGTTTTCCCTCAGGCTGAGGGACATGGCGACGGACTCTTCGGTTCGATCCCTGGCGATCAGACCGACCCCCGAAGCCATGGCTGCGACCGGGCTGGAGAGATCGGGGCTCGCACCGTTCAATAGGACCGTTCCGCTGCAGGGCTCGCAGCCAAAGAGCGCGCGCCCGATCAATTCCTGGCCGGCGCCTCTCAGTCCGACAAGACCAAGGAGCTCTCCTTGCCGAATGTCGAAGGACACCGGTCCGGCGCCGCGGCAGGCAAGACCTTTGACCGAGACGATGGCAGGACCGACGTCTCGGTCCGCCTTGACGAAAAGCTGGTCGGCCTTGCGTCCGACGATCATTCGGATCAGCTCATCCGGCGATGTGTCGGACACCGGTTTTTGCCCGACCAGTTGGCCGTCGCGCAGCACGGCGACGCGATCGGCGATCCTGAAGATTTCATCKAGCCGGTGCGAGACATAGATCATCGCAACGCCGCGCTCCTTGAGCGGGCGGATGGCGGCAAACAGCTTCTCGACTTCATCGGCCGGCAGGCTCGCCGTTGGCTCGTCGAGAACGAGAACGTCCGCCTCGACGGCCAGAGCGCGCGCGATCGCCACGAGGGACTTTTCGGTTCGGGTCAGCTCCTGGATCCGCGTCGATGGATCGAAATCGCAGCCTACAAGCTTCAAGGCTTCCGCCGTACGGCGTTCGGTTGCCCGCCAGTCGATCAGCCGGCCGCGCAACGAATAGCCCTGCGCGAGGCCGACATTTTCACCGACCGTCATCCACTCGATCAGTCCGAGATCTTGGTGGATGAAGGCGATGGGCTGGCGCTGATTTGGCCGCGGCGGACGATGATGGTATGGCTTGCCGCGAAACAGGATCTGCCCGCCATCCGGCTTGTAGATGCCCGCCAGCGTCTTGATGAGGGTCGACTTTCCGGCGCCGTTCTCGCCGAGAAGTGCCAGAATTTCTCCCGGTTCAAGATCCAGAGAAACATTCGACAAGGCGCGCGTTCCACCAAATTCTTTGGTGATGTCGCAAAATTCGAGCAGCTTTCCGTCGTCCATCCTGCTCCTCCCAAAGTTCAGGTGAGAAGAGGCTATGTTATCGATAACATTCCGTCAAGAGGCTTCACATCGCAACCACGGAATCCCGGCTGTGGATGACCGGAGGAGCGATGCGTAACCTATGTCGAATCAATGGCTTCGCGCGACGAGCATCGAGCAGATCTTATCTTTCATCTCGATTTTTTTTGCCCCTCGTCAGCCTACAGAGCTTGGCCATGGGCCGAGCTTTGTTTTGTGATCTCACATGGCGAAGGAGCGCCAGCGCTTTTTCGCCGAGCCTGCTGGGGATGTTCAAGTAAGGCTAGACGGAAAGGTACGCAAACGCGACGAGCATTTATTTAATACTTAAAATACATTTGTGAAATCGTGCCAGAGCTATTAGTATTATTTTTCCCGTCTTTCATTGCGCCGATATTCATGGCAGAAATGGCCGGGGGCACTTCAATTGCGAGTTTTCTCAGTGCTTCAGAGAGGGTCAGTAAATCGCATTAGATTCAAATGGATGCGCGCTGAGATGGGTTTCGTTGCGCCGTGAGCGGACGCGAGTTCCGGCAAGCCCGCTGCTTATTAAGGGTAGTCACATGCCTATGGGCGGTAATATGCGCGGTTTGGATAGTGTTTCTGCCGAGAATGCAGTTGTGCTGCAGTTTATCCAGTATTGTGTTGAGCAATAACAGCGGTCCACGGCCTGCTTTCATGGGTTTAACTGACCATTGAGAGCATTACTAGGGTCGATCATCAGGGGGAATTAATGAGGTACGTTACTCATTCCGTCTTCAGATCATGGACGCTGATGCCGACGAAATGACGGAACACTATGCAAGGACATTGTCGCCTGCAAAGGTAGAGCCGCTGCAGCGAGGCTCTTTGATCTCCGTGGAAGACCGGCACTTCGCCGTAGGACGCTTCGGCGTCTGGAATGGAAAGTGCCATTCCGGGATGAGGGTCACGCTCTCCAGCGGGCCAGATGCATATGCTCTCTATCTTCCGTCCTCGGGCGTCATGGCAATCGATTCAGGTCGAAAACAGCTCGCGTCCGGGCCGTCGCAAGGTCTTCTGGGGGATATGTCGCGCTTCGATAGACTGGTCCTCCATGAGGACCGCAGTCACATTGGTATCGCATTCGAAAAATCCGCGATGATCCGCCAATTGAGCGAACTGCTTGATGCACCGGTCGCCGGCAACGTCGATTTCGCAGACGCTGTCGATTTGGCAACTGCAAAAGGTTTGCGGATAACGGCTCTCGGAAATCTCATTTGGAGTTGTCTGGACGTCGACGATGAGGATCAGCCCTCGTCGACGTTCGTCGAGCGCCTGTTGCAGGCGATGATGATCACGCTGTTGGAAACTGTCTCAAATAACTATTCCGCACGGCTGGCAAAACCGACGTCTCCTGCGATACCGAAGCGTTTGAAGCACGCCATCGAATATATGCATGCCAATATTTCGTCTCCGATGAGCATCACCGATATCGCTGATGCCGCTGACACAAGCGTGCGGGCCCTGCAAGGCGCTTTTCAGCAGTTCAAAGACACAACGCCGCTAAATTATCTAAGAACAATCCGTCTGGAAGGCGTGCGCAAGGCGCTGACGGATCCAGCCATCTCTTTGTCGGTTGCCGAAGTCGCGCGGAGCTGGGGCTTCTCCCACATGGGACGTTTCGCAGCACTCTATCGGCAATCCTTCGGCGAAATGCCATCCAACGCAGCGAAAATGCGCCGGTGCGGCAGTGAATAAATGGAGTCAGCGGCGTTGCTGACAGCGCGATTCGAACAAGCGATCGGAGCCGTGGCGGCCTGCAGACAGCCATCGATCGGTAGACCCTGAGGGGAGGCGGAACGCTCCGCCATTGCCTGTTGATCAATCAGGCAGGTCTGTTCGCATAACGCAGACACTATCCCGAATACGCAGGAAAACGGAACGTAGGATCATGGTATGGCGTAATCTCATTGAAGTTTGAGATGGGCCACGGCAGTCATTGTTACGGGACTCGCGTTCATGATGAACGTAGGTCCCAGAGCAGCCCCCCGCCCATCGACTTCCCAGGTTCGATGGGCGGTCTTTTGACCATACCGACTTTCGATTGAGCAAGCCTTCGCTGAAATGGAGTCAACACTTTCAACGTTGTGGGCAGTAGAGCCGGAACTCAACAGGTCTGTGCCTACGATTAGTCTTTTTTCCCTCAAGATTGCTGTGTCGTTAAACGCGAGGCACTGTCTGCCAGAAAGAGAGAACCGTGCGTATGGAGCTGAATAAAAAAGATCCGAGCCCGATTGATGTTGAGGTCGGTAGACGCATCCGAATGCGGCGCCGCATATTGGGCATGAGTCAGACGACGCTTGCAGAAGGGCTGAATGTGACGTTTCAGCAAGTTCAGAAATATGAAAAAGGCAAAAACCGGGTAGGCGCCAGCCGACTGCAAAGCGTCGCAGATTGTCTCGACGTCCCGGTTTCGTTTTTCTTCGAGGGCGTCTCTGCGTCGTCAGAAAATACCGGGGAGGAAATTTTCAGCGGCGGAGGTGACTTAGCCGGATTCCTCGCGTCAGGAGAGGGCCTCGAACTAAACCGCGCGTTTGCTAAGATCAAAGACGCACGAACGCGGCTTAAGATCATAGGTTTGGTCAAGGCGCTTGTCGGTTCTTATAGCTGACGGCGATCAGGCTCGTACATCAGTAAGGCGCCAGCCGGGCAGTATCCGGAGCCGGCCGGGACTTTGAACGGCGGAAACGTAGACGCATTCATTGCGGATTGCGCGTAACGACAATATCATTACGATGCTTGTAACGATGATGTCATTACGTTAGGGTGGGTGAAGATAGGAATTTCCCATGCCCACCTCACGCACCAGTAAAAGTCCTGACGCTAGCGTGCCGCTGAATATCCGTATCAAGCCGGCGACCCGCAACTTGATCGATCGTGCGGCCGAGCTACTTGGTAAGACGCGCACGGATTTCATGCTGGAGGCTTCCGAGCGCCGCGCTGAAGAAGTGCTACTCGACCGCACCATCTTTACGGTCAGCCCTGAACTTTATGCCGAGTATCTGGCTCGGCTCGATGCGCCTGCGCAGCCCAATGAGCGTCTGAAGCACACAATGACGACCAAAGCGCCGTGGGATGAGGCGTGACCCTCAGCGCGCCGGCACCACTAGCCGACCATCACGAGTTAGCAGAGTTCAATTCCGGCCTCCCTCAACTGGATGACTGGCTGCGTCGCCGCGCCCGAGCCAATCAGGCAAGTGGCGCATCGCGCACTTTCGTCGTGTGCGAGGGCAATCGCGTTATTGGCTACTATGCGCTCGCTTCTGGCGCCGTAAAGCAGCCGGAAGCGCCTGGCCGTTTCCGACGCAACATGCCTGACCCAATTCCGGTTGCTGTCCTTGGCCGTCTCGCCATCGACCAGACCTATCAAGGGCGCGGCATCGGTAGGGCATTGGTGCGCGATGCGGGCATGCGCCTGCTCCACGCCGCTGAAATCATCGGTATCCGCGGCGTGCTGGTGCACGCGATTTCCGATATTGCGCGGGCCTTCTATGAGGCAGTCGGCTTCCTGCCTTCGCCGTCCGACCCCATGATGCTGATGATCGGCCTGCATGATCTGAACAGCGCGCTAAATTCCTGACATCTTTCCTGCTCGAAAGAGCCCCCTGAGAGTGCTTCGGATGTCCAGGACGCCGGGCGGCTTCGCGTCAACGCAGAGCGCGGGGCACCGTTCGGCAGGTGAAAGCGTCTACGCCTTCATACCAGGCTCTTCACCACCCAAACTTTGCTGCGATCCACCGAGAGCACAGGCTGTCCCATCCTCAGGCGTAGCTCGATTGCCAAGAGGCTTCTGCATAGAGTCGGCGACGTGGCTCGTGAGCGACACATCCTTATCACGCAAAAACAGGAGAGCATCATGTCGCAGGCAGGAACAAAACCCCGGACGATTGCTCAGCAGGAGACAAGCATGAACCTGGAAAACATCCCACATCCCGGTAGATCGAGGCCTGACGAGTTGGTTCCGTCGCGCTACGCGGTGCGCGTCGGTGACATTGACGTGTTGGTGATCAGTGATGGGGTGCTACCGCTTCCAACCACGATGTTGGCACACAACGCCGACCCGGCTGTTCGGGCCGCCTGGCTGGACGACATGTTCCTGCCGCCGGACGCTTTCGATTGGGCGCTGAACGTGGTCGTGGTGCGTAGCGGCAAGCAGACTATTCTCATCGACGCTGGCCTTGGGCTGGACCCGAACTTGAACTTGCCGCGGGCCGGCCAGTTGGTCAAGCGCCTGGAGTCCGCCGGTATCGATCTCTCATCCGTGACCGACGTGGTGCTGACCCACATGCACATGGACCACATTGGTGCGCTGCTTGTCGATGGGGTGAAGGATCGGCTGCGTCCGGACCTGAAAATCCACGTTGCGGCGGCCGAAGTCAAATTCTGGGAGTCGCCCGATTTCTCCCGTGTCTTCATGCCGCCGGGATTCCCGGATGCGCTTCGGGCGGCCGCCAAGCGGTTCACGGAAGAGTACCGCAGCCTGCTACGGCCGTTCGATGACGAGTATGAGGTGGCGCCTGGCGTGGTTGTCCGTCGCACCGGCGGCCACACCCCTGGCCACAGCGTGGTCCGTCTGTCGTCCGGCGGCGACCGGCTGACGTTTGCTGGCGACGCCGTGTTCGCGGTCGGCTTCGATCATCCGGACTGGCACAATGGCTTCGAACATGATCCGGAAGAAGCGGCCCGCGTTCGGGTCCGTCTTTTGACGGAGCTGGCGGAAACGGGCGAACAGCTTGTCGCCACTCACCTGCCGTTCCCATCGGTCGGCCGGGTGGCGGTCGACGGCGACCACTTTCGTTGGGTAGCAGCTTTCTGGGATTACTGACCGGCTTGGGGCTGATGCCCGCTTTACATCAGGCCCGACAAAAGATCGGGCCTGATGCGAGACGATTAGCGGCAGATTCGCTCTTTCATCACAACGCGATGGCCGTGGTGCCAGCCCTTTTCCACCCTGGTAAAGCAGTGGTGGCGATGATGACGATAGTACCAGTCGTCGCGGTCTTGGTAATAGTGCCGACTATGATGATAATAGGGACCGCCGTTGTCCGTCGTAACGACTACCGAAGCGGCCTGGGAGGGGAGAGTTGTGGCTGCAAGGGAAGCGAGGGCGATTGCGGACGCAATGAAGAACTTGTTCATGAGTTTCCTCCGGTTGTATTTTACTAAGTTACAACGTTGCTGAGCGACGTTGGTTCAAAGATAACTGGAGGGGAATGAACGCCACCTGACGACGGCGTTAATCTGAGATTCATCTGAAACTGTTMAATGCCTTAGCGCGTGATTCCATGAGAATTTGCGGATAGCGGCTTCGCCGGCCCGGTTCAGGACGTCCGGTCGCTGTGGCGGGATAGAAGCGTTGCACTCATTCGCCGCAATCAGCCGCCCTTCACGGCACCCGCTGTCAGGCCTGCAACGATCTGCTTCTGGGCGAATATCGTCAGAACCAGTACCGGCAGCGTCACGATCAATGCCGCGGCGGCAAGCGGCCCCCAGCTCACCTGTTCGAATGACAGCATGTTGTAGACGGCGACCGGTAGGGTGCGCGTCTCGCGGCTGGCAAGCACGATGCCGAAGACGAAATTGTTCCAGGAGAAGATGATCGAGAGGATGAAGGCGACGACGATCCCCGGCTTGGCGATCGGCAACGCCACGAGTCGGAAGATCTGCCACGGCGTCGCGCCGTCGATGCTGGCTGCTTCCTCGAGCTCCATTGGTGTCGTCTCGAAATAGCCGATCATGATCCATACGACGATCGGGACGGTCACCACTAGATGTATGATGATCTGCGGCCAAAGCGTTCCCAACAGGTTCAGCCATTGGAAGAGCAGAAACAGCGGAATGAGGAAGGAAAGGCCGGGCGTCATTCGCGCGATCATGATGACGATTGCCGATTTCTCTGCCTTCAGCCGCGCAATGCCGTAGCCGGCCGGAACGCCGATCAGCAGCGCTAGCGACGTCGCGGATCCGGTTACCAGAATGGAGTTCCAGAAATAGAGGAAGAAGTTGTTCTCCTCGAAAACCTTCAGGTAGTTCGACCAGGCGAAGCGCTCCGGAATGAAGATCGGCGGATAGGCGCCGTTGTCGATCTCGTATTTCAACGAGAGCGAGATCATCCAGAGGAAAAACAGGACCACCGGCGAAACCATCACCAGCGCCACGAAGAGGAGACCGATCCGGTCGAGCGTCTTGCGTTTCATCGAAGTGTCTACCTATCCGACCAGTTCGCGCGCTGTCTCGCCATCAGGAGGACGAAGGAGAGCACGACGATGAGGATGAAGAAGATGACCGCCATGGCTGAGCCGTAGCCCACGTCGTAGTAGGAAAAGGCGGTGTTGTAGAGATAAATGTTGATCGTCTCGGAGGCCGTGCCCGGTCCGCCCTGCGTCATCGCATAGATGATATCGAAGCTTTTGACCGCATCGATGCTGCGAATGATGACGGCGATCATCAGGAAGGGTGCGATCATCGGAAGGGTGAGATAGCGAAACTTCTGCCATACATTGGCCCCGTCGATCTCCGCGCTTTCGTATGGCTCGCGCGGAACCGCGGCGAGGCCGCCGAGCACGATCAGCATGACGAGGGGCGTCCACTGCCAGGTCTCGACCAGGACCAGCGACGGAATGACGCTGAACTGGTTATAGATCCATTCCTGCGGACCGATGCCGACAAAAGATAAGAGGTAGTTGAGCACGCCGAGCTGCGGATGGAACATCATGGTCCAGACGAGCGCGATGGCGACGGGCGTCGCCATCATCGGCATGACGAAAATGCCGCGCAGAAAGCCGCGAAAGGGAAATTGCGCATCGAATATTAGGGCGGCGAGTGTGCCTAAGAAAACCGGCGCGATGACGGAGAGGCCCGTATAGAGGACCGTATGCCACAGCGCCTCCCAGAAGCGGGCGTCGGTTGCCAGGCGGACGTAGTTGGAAAAGCCCGCAAAGGTTTGGGATTGCCCGAGCGTCCAGCTATTGATGCTCATCCACAGAGTGAAGACCCACGGAAAAACGATGACCGCGGCAATGACCACCAGGGCCGGAATGACGAACGGCCAATAGTTGGGAGCAAGCCGATTTTTCGGTTTGCTCTTGTTCTTGGCAGCGGTCGCCGCGGCATCTTCGATGTGCACGGACGCCATCACCCCTCGCTTCGCGCCAGCACCGGCTCGAACTGTGCGGTTGCGTTCTTCAGCTCGCTTTCCGGATCGGCGCCGCCGATCATGTTGGTGAGCGCCACACCGTAAATGTCGCGGAACTCGGTGACCGGGATGATGACCGGCAGGCCGAGTGCTGAGACCTTGCCGGAGCCGACGACGGCATCGAGCCAGGCCCCAGGCATCTTGACGCCTTCACGGACCTTCTGATCCTCGAGGACGGACTGGCGGAACGGCACGCCGGCGCCAGCCTGCAGTAGCCGCGCGCCCATGTCATGCGAGATCACCCATTGGCAGAAGAGATAGGCGGCTTCCTTCTTCTGGCTCGCCGCCGTCACGCCGATACCGTCGCCAAAGGTGGCGGCCGCTTGTGCAGAGGGCCCCTTGGGAATGACGCTATAGCCGACTTGGCCGACGACGCGGGATTTTTCCGGATTTTCGATCGGCGGCGCAAAGCCGACGCCATCGAACCACATGCCGATCTTGCCCTGCAGAAACGCGGATTGAGACTCGGCCCAGTTGAAGCCGGAGACGCCGGGAGGTGCGGCCTTGGTCATCAGGCGCTGATAGAGCTTGGCGGCCTCTATCGCTTCCGGTGAGGTGGTGCGCAACTTGCCGTCCGGCGAAAGCGGCGTCATGCCATAGCCGAGCATGAAGGCTGTCCAGACCGGCGTGTTGGCATTCTTGAGGCCGCGGGCGACGAAGCCGTAGGTGTTGGTCGATTTGTCCGTGAGCGCTTCCGCGGCATTTGCCATATCATCAAAGGTCTGCGGATAGGTGAGCCCCTTCTTTTCGAAGAGGGCCTTGTTCCAATAGACGATCCAGTAATCGACCGAGAAGGGTAGGGAGCGCAGGACGCCATTGGAATCCTTGGCGAACTTCAAGCCTGCCTCGGCAAAATCGCTTTCGACCAGCGATGGGTCCGTCAGGGATGGGTCCTTCAGGAAACCGCTGATGTCGGCGAGCCAGCCGCCCTTTTCGAACTGCCGCTTCTGCACGTGATAGCTCAGATGGACGACGTCGAAGCTTGGCTTTCCGGAGCTGAGCTCAATCGTCGTCTTCTGGCGCTGCTGCTGTTCCGGCGTCGCCTCGGCATTCACCTTGATGCCGGTCAGCGCCTCGAACTCGCTGAGATATTTGAGGATGGTTTCGCTGCGCGGGCTCTTGACGAGGTTGACTTCCAGCGTGGTTCCCGAAAACCGTTTCCAGTCTACCGCCGCCGATGCCGTGCGCATGCCGAGCATGCTTGCCGCGCCCAAGGCGGCCGTGCCTGCCATGAAGTGGCGGCGTGTAGGATTGATGAATGACGATGACATGCTGTTCCTCCTCCTTTGGCCGAAATCTCCTCATTTGCGGCCTGTTTCGTTCAAATCTTCAATGCACGATCCCTTGCTCCGTTGATGTGCGAAACGAGAGACGCGACGGCGTCCTCCGGGGATCGTCTTTCGATCGCCTCAAGCACTTGCAGATGCTCTTTCATGACCGGCCCGACATGTCCGTTGATCCGGAACCGGTCCTGGCTGATCAGCCGCATCTTGATCGAATTGACGCGATAAGCGTTCGAAATAATGGTGTTGCCGAGCGCGTCGATGAAGGCATCGTGCATGCCCCAGTCCACCGACTGGGCATGGACCTCAAGCTCTTGTGAAGCATCGCCCGCCTGGATGGCCGCGGCAATATCGCGATGCTGTTTCAAGAGTTTAGCGATCGTTTCGTCCGAGGCCGTATGGGTGAAGAGTGCAACGGCTTCCTTTTCCAGAAAGATGCGTAGCTGAAACGCCTCGCGGATCAGATTGAGATCGATATGGGCAATCTGGAGACCGCGCTGCGGCACGGTCTTGATCAGGCCTTCGGCTTCGAGCCGCGGGATCAACTCACGGATGGCGCCCAGCGGCAAGCCTGTGAGTTCGACGAGCCTGCGCTGCGAGACGAATTCGCCTGGCCGCACATCGCGAGCAAGCAGATGATGGGTAAAGCTTGCATAGGCTTTTTCCCGTAAGGTCGGCTGCTCCTTCACGCCGTCCAATCGTCCCTCTCTTTCCTCTCCGGTTCGCTTAAGCCGCCTTGGATCTGAAAAGCGCATTAAACGCGCCGGCGAGATGCTTCTGTCCTTCGTCGGATATTGAAACGAGCGGCGGACGAACCGCAAGCCAGATTTCATCCCCGGAGACCTGTGCCACCATGACTTTGACGGCCGCAGTCACAGGGAATTTCAATAGTTCCGGCACAAAATCCACGACGCGCGGATCATCCTTTCCCTCTTCCGCCATCAGGCGGACCTCGTGGGGCACGAAATTTGCCATGCCGGAAATCGCTCCCTGGCCGCCCAACCGGACGCCCCTGGCAAGATGGCGTTCATCGCCGATCAGGATGATGAGATCGCCATGCGCCTTCAATAGCGCCTCCGTGAACGGCCAATCGCCGGAGGAGTCCTTGACACCGACGACGACGCCGGGAAAGGCGCTGCGCAGCCTGCCAATCAGCGCCACGGAAAGCGGCACCATGGTGATGGAAGGAATGTTGTAGACGATGATGTCATGCGCCTTGTCGGCCAGCCGCGCGAATACGGCCGAGAACCAGCGAAACAGACCTTCGTCGCTGACATTCTTGAAATAAAAGGGTGGTGCAAGGAGGATATTGCGCACGCCTTTCGCCAGCGCAAATCCCGCTTGTGCGGCGGCATCTTCGACCGAGTCCGCCATCACGCCCACGATGATCTGGTTCGGCGCTATCCCAACTTCCAGGAAGGCGTTGAGCACCTGTTCGCGCTCTTGCGTTCCGATGGAGGAGCCCTCGCCGGTGGTGCCGAAAAGTGTGACGCTCGAGCATCCCGACGCAAGGCTTAGCTCGGCCTGCTTGATCATTGGGCCGATCGCGATATCGCCTTTGGTATCGAAGGGTGTCGTGAGCGCGACTGACAGACCGAATTTGCGATACAAGTTCCATTCCTCCAGATGTGCTATCAGTACATACAGACTAACATGTTAGTTGTATAGCCAGAATCGCACGCCTTGGATTGGCTCACGGAAAAATGTCGCGATGGCTGTCACGCAAACACGGATCGTGCGGCAGTTTTTGAAGCTGCGATGGGTTTTGGGTAGCTATCGCAGGACTTCAGCTTAGTCGTCGCTGGCTTCACTTTTGCTGGTTGGAATGTCGACACCCGAATGACCTGGGCTCTCCGAGCGCGATGTCGCAGAGCCGATTTGCGCATCATCTCCCAGGATGAGGCTGGCCGCGCCGATCAGGCCTGCATGACGCCCGAGCTGTGCGGGAACGATCGGCACATCGCGATAGGCTGGCATGGCGCGTTCGCGAACCGTTGCCACGATGGCGTCGTGCAAAAGATAGAAGCCGTGGGATATCCCGCCGCCCATTACCAGAATGTCCGGGGAGTAGAGGTGGAGCAGATTGGTGAAGCCGATCCCCAGCCAGCGAGCCTCCGCGCTGAGCAGTTCCATTGCCAACGCGTCGCCGTTTCGCGCGGCGTCAACAACGTGGCGCCCGGTCACTTCCGCATCGGCCGATAGGTTGCGCAGCATCGAGCCGTCGGATTGGCGGGTACGCGCTGTCGCCCGCCTGCCAAGGGCCGTTCCGGAGGCAACGGCTTCAAAGCAGCCGATCGCACCGCAAAAGCACCGCTCCCCTTCACTCGTGATCGTCATGTGACCGATTTCCGCTGCCAAGCCACGTCTGCCATGCAATGTTCGTCCGTCGACGATCACGCCGCCGCCGATCCCGGTCGAGACGGTGACGAAGACCATCGATCGCGCGCCGCGGCCGGCGCCATATCGCCATTCGCCAAGTGCCGCCGCGTTTGCGTCGTTTTCGAGCCGCACCGGCAGTTGGAACCGGCTGGAAAGAATATCGGCGAGCGGAACCTCGTACCATCCGGCCAGGGTCGGCGGGGCAATGACGATGCCGACTTCCGGATCGAGCGGGCCGGGGGCGCCTATCCCGATCCCGGTCGGAACAAGATCGGGCTTTTCCGCCAGCGTCGCGGTTGCCAGCAACTCGATCTGCTGGATGACCGCAGCCGGTCCACCCGCCGCATGGGTCGGCACGGCGGAGAATGACAACAGGCTCCCCTCGCTATCCACCAGCGCAGCGCGGAGCTCCGTTCCGCCGAGATCAAATGCGAGGGCAACCTTTTTCACGAAACGCGGCTCTCCAATCCATGCAGCCAAGCCATCCGCTCGCCCAGGTTCTTATCGCCAAAGGCAAGCGATCCGAGGACGACCGTTTGTGCTCCGGCCGCGCGCAACAACGGCACGGTCTGTTCGCGAATGCCGCCATCGGCCGCCAAGATTACCTGACCCTCCCGGCCAGACTGTTTCAGCAGCGAGCGCGCTTCGATCAGCCGATCGCAGGCCTTCTCGGAAAGGCTTTGCCCTTTGACGCCGATCGATGTGCCGAGCAGGGTCACGAAGGCGACATGGTCGATGAATGGCCGGATCGCTGAAACGGGGGTCTCCAATCGCAGGACGACACCCGCCTCGGCGCCAAGCTCCTTTGCCAGCGCGACGGCACGTAAACCGGCTTCACCGTTTTCGGCATGAACGCTGATAAGATCCGCACCCGCTTCGATGAATTGACGCGTTTGCTCCTCGACGATTTCAGCCTCGACCATCAGGTGAACATGGATCGGCCTAGCGGTTGCCTTGGCGATGCGTGCGACGAAGTCCGGAAAGAACAGGAATCCCGGCGTAAAACGCGCGTCGGCAACGTCGATGTGATGCAGGTCCGCGTAGGGTTCTATGCGCCGGAGATCGGCCTCCATGTTGGCAAGATCGGCCGACCACAGCGAGAATTCGCCCAGCAGCCGGTTGCGGGGAAGCGCTGCAATGGCCGCCGGGCCGGAGAGTGTATTGAGTGTCATGATAGGAGGCTCCGGATGGTCTTCGATGTGAGGAAGGTAGCGATGGCGTCTTGAACTTCGGCGAAATGCCGTGCCTTGTCGGCCGCCTTGGGGGTGACTTCGACAAAGCGGGCATCGGCAACAGTGTCGGCGAAAGTCCGGGCGCAGGTGAGGGGATGGATCGCGTCCTGTTCGTTGCCAATGATGAGGGTAGGGACGGTGAGGGCAGCGGCCTCCGCCTGTGTCACCCCAGGGCCATCAGCCGCGATGTCGGCCAGTACGGATGCAAAAGCGGCCGCATTCGGCCGATCGAAATAGCCGAGCAGGGAAGCAAAATTGTCGGGCGCGTTCGCGGATATCCGCAAGCCGATTTCGGAAGCGGCGAAGCGCTCCTTGGCTTCACCGATCGAATACGAGCGGAGCAAGGCCGCGACAGTGCGGACCGGCTCCAGATTGGCGGGCGCGGCGGTAAAGGTCCAGGCTGGACGGACAAGAATGAGGGCAGCGACGCGGTCCGGGTAATGGTGAGCGAGGTAGAGGGCAATGGCCGCGCCCATGGAAATACCGCCGACGACAAAGCGGCCTAACCTGCGATCTGTCGCCACCGCTAGCACATCCCCGGCAAACATCMGAAGTGAAAAGGGCCTGATGTCGCCAAGCGACGACGCACCATGTCCGCGGCACTCGACCGTGATGCGCCGCGCCTTTCCCATTGGAAAGGTTTGCGCAACCTGCGCCTCATCGCCACCCAAGCCATGCTGAAAAAGCACCGGCAGCCCTTGGCCGCTATCGAAAACGGCGAGGGTGGCATCATCACGCATGAAAGCTGCGCTTGCGCCCATCAGATCAATTCCTTGAGAAAGGCCGCCACATGCGGCGCCTCCGCTGCTGACAATCCGTGCGTGACGAGCGGGCCATCGAAGCCGACGGCTTTCAGTCGTGCGATGAAATCGGGAAAATCCACGATGCCCTGGCCGGCTGTGGCAAAGCGTCCATCGGCATAACGATCCTTGGCATGTGCCATGGCGATGTGCCCGGCCGCGGTCTCGATCGCGCGCTCGACAATGGCGCGCGCTTCCGTTGGCGTGGCGCTTTCGAAAAGATTGGCCGGGTCAAGCACGATGCGCAGCCTTTTCGATCCCATTTCTGTAATCAGCCTCTGCGCATCTGCAGCAGATCTCACAATATTCGCCTGTTCGGGTTCGATGCCGAGATCGACGCCATAGTCTTCCGCCAGTGCCAGCGCCTTCGACATCTCCGCCGCCATATCGGCCCAGGCCGAGGGGTCGGCGTTTTCCGGATGATGTGCCCATTGATCGCTGGGATGGCGGGTGCCGGTGCAGAGTGTCACGAGCGGAATGGAAAGTGCCGCCGCAGTCTCGATGACGACGGCAAGTTGGCGGAGGCCAGTCTGCCGCACCGATGCGTCAGGGTGGGCCATATTGTAGGTTCCGGACAAGGCGGCAAAGGAGACGCCTGTTGCCTGGGCCGCCGCGCGGATCGCCGTGACGGTAGCCTCCGGCACGGCATCCGGCATGGAGGGCAGCCCGGAGCAGGCAAGATTGAATTGCGTGCCGGTATAGCCGCTGTCGCGCACCGCCGAGAGGACGTTTAAGGGATCGGTTCCGGGAAAAGTTTTGGCGAAGATCCCGATCTGCATCAGACGGCTCCCGTCACTGACGCGAGTTCAACGCGCTCGCCGGTCTCTACGGACCGCGCGATCGCCACCATCGCGCGGATGGAGGCAATCCCGTCTTCAACATCGGCGCCGCGCATGGGTGCCCCCTTCAGCGCAGTATCGGCGAGGCCTTCGAGCTGCCGGCGGAAAAAATGTCCGTCGGCACCGAGCGGTTTCCTGCTCGTCGCATCTTTTTCATGAAAGATCTCAACTTCACTGGAGCGGAAGTACCAGGGATTAAAGGTCTTTGCGAGGACCGAGCCGTTTTCGCCGTAGAGCTGGAAACCCTCGTGCCAATCCATGCGGACGGCAACTGTCAGATCGAGATGGCCGAGGGCGCCATTGGCGAATTCGGTTTCCACGAACCAGCAATAGGCGCCGGCACGCTCCGACAGGCGGGCGCGTACGGCGACGATATTGCCGCAGAAGAAGCGGGCGGTATCGACCAGATGCGAACCATGCGCCAGCATGAAATATTGCCTGAGATCGGCTTTCGGATTGCCGGCCGGCTTGCGCGCAAGTTTGCTGGTAACCGGCAGCGGCTGCACCGCATCGGTGTTGGTGTAGCGATGAGTGGAATCGCAATACCATGCCTTCAGCGCGAAGATCTGGCCGATATCGTTTTGAACGAAATCATGGGCGGCCTGAAGCGCCGGATCGAAACGCTTCATGTGCCCGACCTGCAAGATCTTGCCCGAGCGTCTAACGGCGTCGGCAAGCTGCTGGCCTTCCTCGACGGAGACGCCGATCGGCTTTTCGCATAGTACATGTTTGCCGGCCTCGAGCGCTTTGATGGACATCGGCACGTGATAGGCGTCTGACGTGGCGACGATGACCGCCTCCAGATCAGGGTCGGCCAGCATGGCGTCGTAGTCACTGAACATTTTCTGCGGCTCGTAGGTTGCACCCATGCGTGCCAGCAGATCGGGTGCGGCGTCACAGATCGCGTAAAGATCGGCGTTTTTGGCCTTCACGCAGGATTCCAGATGCGCAAACTGGGCAATCGGGCCGCAACCCAGCACACCGACGCGAAGACGACGATTTTCCTTCTTGATCATGATCTTCTTCCTTACGCGCCGCAGCTGCGCATCGTTTCGCGGTTGGCCTTTATGGCTGCGGCAGGATCAGCCGCGGCCGTCTCGGATTCCTCTTCCAGCACCAGCCATCCGTTGAAGCGCGGTGCCTGAGAAACGAGATCAATCACCGCCGGCGTATCGAGAACGCCTTTGCCGAGCATCGCCCATCGGTCCTGCGCATCGACATCCTTGAGGTGCAGATAGCGAATCCGATCCCGGTAGGTGCGCATGGTATCGAGGATATCGTCATGTCCGCGCAAGATATGGCCGGTGTCGGGAACCCAGCCAACCAGTGTGGGATCGAGCAGCGCGAAGATCCGATCGTAGTCGGCACGGTTGAACAGCAAGGTGTTGTGATGCGAACTCGGATGGACGGCGACCCCGACGCCGGATGCCTTACCGAGCGCGCCGGCGCGATTGTAGAACTCGGCGGCGATGGCAAACTTGTCGTCACGCGCGCCTTCCGAGACGATGGTCGCGGAGCCGATCGAGACAAGCGCGCCTGGGAATTGTGCGGCATAGTCGATCCAGCGCTGTGCCGTGGCTAGATCCTTTTCCATTGCGTCGGCAACCGTGAAACCGCTTTTGGAGCCGAAGGCGAAGGAGACGAGCTGCAAACCCATATCTCTCAGAGCCCTGGCGAATTCGCCGGGCTTTGCGGCGTAGTGGCCGATCATCGTGTCGGTAATTTCGATGCCCGAATACCCGCCCGTGGAAATCGCCGAGAGCAAATCGTCCGGCGTACCGGCCCAAGCGTCGCCGAGCATTTCCCATGTGAACGTCTGGCAGCCGACCTTTAGATCCCTGGTCATGTCGTCATTCCTTGATTCCGCCCTGCGTCAGGCCTTCGATAATGTGTCGTTGGAAGAAGAGGACCAAAACAATCAGCGGCACGGTGACGACCGCCGACGCAGCGGCGATGTCTCCCCAGGGCACGTAGTATTGGTTGGTGAAATTGGCGATGCCCACCGGAATGGTCTGGCTGTCGCTATCGGATGTGAAGGCCAGTGCGAATAGGAACTCGTTCCAGGCGGTGATGAAGGCGAGCAGGCCCGTGGTCACGAGGCTGGGGAGCGACATCGGCAGGATGATATGCCAAAGCAGGCCGATCACCCCCACGCCATCCATGCGCGCGGCTTCGTCGATCTCCCGCGGCAGCGTTTCGAAATAGCCGAACAGAACCCAAGTCACGAGCGGTAGCCCAAGCGCCAGATAGGTGATGATCAGGGCACGGTAGGTGTCCAGAAGGCCCAAGTCGGACGCGATCAGATAGAGCGGTCCGACAAGCGCGATCTGCGGAAACATTGAGACCGACAGGATGACCATGAGGATTCCAAATCGCCCTTTCACATCGAGACGGGAAAGGGCAAAGGCGGCGAGCGAACCGACGATCAGGCAGAGAGCCGTGGTCGCGAGCGATACGATGAGCGAGTTCAAGACATAGTGGTGCAGGCCCTTTTCCACGAAGGCATTGTAATAATGCTCCAGCGTGAATGGGTGCGGGATCAACGACGGCGTGCCTTCCGTCAGTGCTTTGTCGAGTTGGAACGAGGTCGAGAACTGCCAAAGGAACGGCCCCGCGGACCAAACGAGAATGAGAAGTGCGCCAAGATAGATCGTGATGCTCTGGAAGACTGGGCGGCTGCCGTTCATGTCGTCTTCCTTAGCTGCCTGACCAGGAAAAGACAGAACACCAGGGCGATCACGCCTTCGGTGATGAACATTGCGGTCGAAATGGCCGAACCGTAACCGAACTGCAGCGTCGCGAAGAGCACCTTGTAGGACAGCGTTGAAAGCGTTTCGGTGGAATCGGCCGGACCGCCGCCAGTCAGCACATAGACCAGATCGAAAACGCGAAATGCGTCCAGCGCCCGGAAAAGACCGGCAATGAGCAGGGTCGGCAGCAGCAGAGGCAGGCGGATATTCCAGAAGATCGTCCATGCCCCGGCGCCGTCCATACGGGCGGCCTCGATCAGCGACTTCGGAACGGTCTGCAGTCCGGTCAGCAGGAGCAACGCCATGAAGGGCGTCGTTTTCCAGACATCGGCAAGGATAATCGTCGTCAGTGCCGTCTCGGGCGCACCATACCAGTTCACATTCTGATCGATCAAACCGAGCTGGAGCAGGATGAAATTGATAATGCCATGCTGCCCGTCGAACAGCCATCCAAACATCTTTGACGTCACGACCGTTGGCATTGCCCAGGGAACCAGCATTGCCGCGCGGACGATGCCGCGGCCGCTGAAAGCCTCGCAAAGGATCAGTGCCATAGCTAGGCCGATCAGCGTCTCAAGCCCGGTCGATGCGGCGGTGAACCAGATCGTGTGCCACCAGGCATTCCAGAACGGCGGGTCCGTCAATAGTTGCACATAGTTGGCAAAGCCGATGAAATCATTGTCCTGCGTAATCAGGGAACGGTTGGTGAAGGAAAGATAGACGCCATTGATGATCGGATAGAAGGAGACCGATCCCAGCGACATGAAGGCCGGCAACAGCAGGAGCCAGGGCCAGAGGGCGCTCGGAAGCGCCCCCATTGACCTTCGCGTCCTGCTGTCGGCGGGGGCCGTCAATGCAGTGGCCATATCAGGCAACGATTTTGTTGATCTGATCGGCGGCAGCCTTGAGCTCAGCCTGGACGTTGCCGCTGACCAGAGCCTTGGAAATGCTGGACTGCAACGCCAGCGTCACCTTGGCATATTGTGGGGTGATCGGCCGGGGCGTGGCGCCGGTGAAGACGTTTTGCAGGCTTGCCATAAACGGCTGTTCGGCCTTCAGCTTTGCATTTTCGAAGATTGCGGGGCGCGAGGGCGCGAGGCCGAAATTCAAAGCGAGACGGGTCTGGGTTTCCGGAGACGACATCCATGTCAGGAACTCGATCGCCGCTTCCCGCTTCTTGGAATTGGCATTGACGCCAAGCTGATAGCCGCCGAGGCATGCTGCACTTTTGCCGCCGGGAAAATGCGGCAGCGGCGCAACCGCGACCTTGTCGACGACGTGCGAGGCTTTCGGGTCCTGCGCKATCGGATAGACATAGGACCAGTTGCGCATGAACATCGCTTCGCCCGAGGTGAAGGGCTGACGGGAAGGCTCTTCGTCCCAGGAAAGAACATTCTGAGGGCTGATTTTCGTCTTGTTGATCGTGTCGTAAAGAAACTGGATCGCCTCGACCGCGGCCTTCTCACCAATCACAGACGATTTGCCATCGGCGGCCAGGATGGAGCCGCCATTTGAGGTGATAACCTCAACAGCATCGCAGATCAGGACCTCGGCCTGCTTGCCTTGCCAGAGATAGCCGAATTTGGTGTCGCCGGCCTTCTGAGCGGCAGCCGCCATGGTTGCCATGTCGCCCCAGGTTTCGGGAACCTTGCCGCCATGCTTTTCGACGAGATCCTTGCGATAGTAGAACATGCCGGAATCGACGAACCACGGAAGCGCGGTCAGCTTTTCATTGTAGGTGCAGGCTGCGACCGTTCCGGGAAAATAATCGCTGCGTTTTTCCTTCGGGAAATACTGGTCCAGCGGTAATGCCCAGCCGGCCGCCGCAAAACCGGCGATCCAGATGACGTCCTGGCTGAATACGTCAGGCGTTCCGTTACGGCGGGCCAACTGCTGGATCAGGCCCTGGTAGACCTCGGTCGACGAACTCGGCGGCGGGAGCTCGATGAATTTGACCATGATGCGGTCCTGCGACTCGTTATAGGCCTTGACGAGATCGCCGATACCTTCCTTGCCGAAGAAACTTGCGCTGGCAAAGCTGATCTCCGTGCGGTCGGCAGCGCGCGCCGTGCGCATCCCAAGGCCCGATGCGATACCGAGGGTCGCCGCGCCCGCGGCTCCAATCAGCAACTGGCGACGGTCGAGCATTACGGAACCTGCGGCCACGTTTGAAGCGGCCGGCACTTTCTTGAAGTCGCTCATGTTTCCCTCCCAGGAAAGACTGACGCCCTCCAAAAATCTCCGCGCCAGCATTAGCATATGTTTGATAAAAAATTGTCGCGCGTCAAGAAATAAGATGCTTTAAATCACTTTATGACGCGTCGGGCCGGTTCGCCCGTTGGTGAGATATCGGCCGTCGGATCTTGGAGGATTTTGAAAAATGATTGAAAAAACAAACGAAAACCTTGGCGTCGGCATCATCGGTTGCGGCAACATATCGATGACCTATCTGCGTAACGCCGCATTATTTAGCGGTATCCAGCTGCGCGCCTGCGCCGATATTTCGGCTGACGCTGCGGCTCTTCGCGCACGGGAATTCGGCATTCGCAGCGTAAGCGTCGATCAGCTACTTGCAGATCCCGAGGTCGATCTCGTTCTCAACCTGACTGTGCCGGCGGTGCATTTCGACGTCACCATGTCGGCCTTGTCCGCCKGCAAGCACGTCTTCACGGAAAAGCCGCTGGCAACATCGGCGGCAGACGGGCGGATTTTGGTAGCTGAGGCGAAAAACCGGGGTTCGCTGCTCGGCTCGGCGCCCGACACCTTCCTTGGCGCGGCGGGCCGGCGGGCGCGTCGTTTGATGGAGCAGGGCGCGATCGGTCGCCCCGTCAGCGGCACTGCCTTCATGATGGGACGCGGCATGGAGCACTGGCATCCCAATCCGCAATTCTACTATCAGCCTGGGGGCGGCCCGGTTTTCGATATGGGCCCTTACTATCTGACCATGATGGTGAATTTGCTCGGTCCCGTGGTGCGCGTCATGGCGATGGCAACGAAAGGCCAGGACGAACGCCTCATCACCGCGGAGGGCCCCTTCAAGAATACGAGGTTCAAGGTCGGGACGCCGACCAACGTTCTGTCGCTGCTCGAATTTCAATCCGGTGCGACCGTCAACTTCGGCGCATCCTGGGATGTCTTCCGCCATTCCAATCACCCAATCGAGCTGCACGGCACCGAAGGTTCGTTGCGCCTGCCGGATCCTGATACTTTCGGTGGAACGGTCTCCCTGTCCGAACGGGGCGCCGAGTGGCGAAATTTCGAAAGCGATGGTGAGCTTTACGGCGAACGGAACTGGCCGTTTGCCGCGCCGGACAGGGCAAACTATCGTATGCTCGGCGTTGCCGACTTAGCTCGCGCACTTACCGAAAACAGGCCGCCGCGCGCGTCGGGGGAGCTGGCTCTTCATGTCCTCGAAATCATGGAGGCTATTCTTGCTTCCGGCGAGAGCGGGCGGTCAGTCAGCGTCGGCGGTGGCCTGGCGCGGCCGCCGCTTCTTGGCGAGGACGAAGCCCGCAGTTTTTTGGTCTGATCGCTGCATGGGAGACGCAATGTGACGGGATATCTCGATGAAGAAGCGCAATGGATTCTCGACGTCAGTAGAGCGGCGAAGGCTCGGCCACTTGAAAGTGGGAGCCCCCTGGAAGCCCGCATCGCCTACAATGCTGGCAGCCCGGCGCTGCAGGGCGCCCGGGAAGCGGTTGCTTCGGTAGAGGATCGCCAGATCAGCGGCCCCAACGGCCCGATCAGCGTGCGCATCTATCGCGGCATCGGAACGCCTTCCAAGGATGGCCCAGGTCTTCTCTATCTCCACGGCGGCGGCTGGGTGATCGGCAATCTCGACTCTCACGACGAGATTTGCCGATGGTTCGCCAATCTCGCCGAATGCACCGTGGTCTGCCCTGACTATCGCCTGGCACCGGAGCACAAGTTTCCCGCTGGCCTGACGGATTGCGCTGCGACGCTGGCATTCATGGTGCAGTCTGCCACGGAACTCGGCGTCGATCCCAAACGGCTCGCGGTAGCCGGCGACAGCGCCGGCGGCAATCTTGCAGCCGTGCTGGCATTGATGGCGCGGTCGGTCGAGGCTCCGCAAGTTGCTGCGCAACTGCTCTTCTATCCCAACACGGATGCCAGGCAGACGACCGACGGCTATCGCCGCTACGCCGAAGGCTTCGGTTTAACCGCAACGACGATGAAATGGTTTCGCGACCATTATGTCCGCACGCCAGCCGATATCATGGATTGGAAGGTCTCACCCTTGCTGGCCGAAACTGTTGCCGCGGTAGCGCCGGCATTCATTGCCACGGCTGGTCATGACATTCTGGTGGACGAAGGCATGGCCTATGCCACGCGGCTACAACAGGGTGGGGTTCGCGTGGTGGCGCGCCATTGGCCGGGGCAGATTCACGGCTTTGTGTCGATGGGAAGATTCATGCCGGCCGCACGGCAAGCGGTCGAGGACGCAGTCGCGGCGTGGCGGAGCTTTGAAGGGAATCCAGATTGAGCGAGACCTCGCCCTCGCTCTATGCTGATTGCCGCATGACCAGCGTCCCATCCAGCGAGACTTTGCTTGCGATCGTGTGAACCGGTGCGTCCGTGTCTCCGAGGAGCGTCAGCAGAGTATCAACGCTGCTCACGGTCATGGACGCAAAATCCTGCGCCATCGTCGTTAGCGGCGGACAGGTGTAGCGGCTCAGCGGGTGATCGTCATGGGCTGCTATACGCAGGTCGTCGGCCTTCTTGCGCCCGATCTTCAGCCCATGCGCGAAAGCGGCAGCCATGACGCCGAAGGCAAGGCGATCATTGGCGCAGAGGATGGTCTTGAATGACAGCTTCCCGGCTTTGAGCATCCCGTCCATTTGCTCGTAGCCGACGCGCTCGAAATCCCATGTGTAGGGGGCAATGGTCTTGATCACCTTGGGCTCGTGGCCGGACGCCTCCATCGTGGCGATATAGCTCGCCAATCTCTCCGGGGAGTTGTGATTGACGTGAGGAATGTCGAAATAGACTGGCGCCTCTCCGGATCGGCACAGATATTCCACGATTATCGAGACGCTCTGGTGATTATTGTTGCCGATGAATGGCGTGTTGCCCTCGATATAGGTGTCGAAATAGACGAGCGGGACATTCTGCGTGAGTTTTTCAAAGGCGCGCGGATCGGATTTCTGCCCGAGTGGCGCGGCGATCGCACCTGCGACCTTCAATGACAGCATGGTGCTGACGGCCTCGGCCTCCAGCTCGGGCAGGCCGTGCGAGGAAATCACGATCGGCCAATAGCCTTCACCCCGCAGCCGCAGTTCCAGCCGGTTGACCATCTCGGCGTAGAAGGGGTCGGTCAGGGCCGGAACGAGAATGCCGATATTGCGGGTTCTCTTTCGATTGAGGTTTCKAGCGTAAAGATTTGGCTGGTAGTCCGACGCACGAAGGGCCGCCTCGATGAGCGCGCGTGTCGCCGGTTTCACGCTCGTCGGATCATCAAAATATTTGGAAAGGGTTGGGCGAGAGACACCGCAGGACTTCGCAAAGTCCTCCATGGTCTTATGCGTCAGTTTTTCCATCGATCGTCGACCATATTCAAATCACCGTACCCGACAATCATCGTTATGCGTCTGCGTGGAAACAGGCGCAACCCGCAAACGTAAATTCCAGGCAAGTTCTTTCGAGCCTTGTGTCACGCAAAAACATTGCATGCGCAAAATTTATAATTTGACGCGCAAAATACAAGCCATAAGAAAATGGCTTGGTTGGCCTGCCGCATCAACCAGCAAACAGATTTCTCTTCAGAGCGCCGGAGAAGACCTCAGCTTTTGTCGGCGGCGGATAAGCGATCGAGGATGGCATGCGCCGTATTTGCGTCTGTTACTAGAGCATTGATCATGCCCGACCGTGCAGCGCCAATGATGCCGGGCGCCTTGGCGGGTGTTGCCGCAACTGCAATGCACAAGGGAATCCGTTGCAATTGTTGTGGCGACGCAGCGATCATGCGCTCCTCGCCGTCCCAATGAAGGATTTCGCCTGCCTCGGTAACGTAGTGGCGCAGAACATCGCCCGCCGCATGACTGAGGGCTTTTTCTCCCGGGAGGGCGGCCGTGGCTTCGGAGGGGTTTGCAGCGTGCGTCAGGCCGACGCCGACGATCGCAGCATCCAGCTTATTCCACAGGGATGTCACTTGCTGAACCGTGGGGTCTGCGAGGAACGCATCGCGCAGCTCTGAGGACGAAATGTAGGGAGCGTGCAGAAAATGCGGAACTCCGCCCATTTGCTCCGCAGCCTGGCGCACGAACTCATTGATCTGAAAATGCGGAGCTGCCTGCTGCATCCCTCCGTTGAGAGCAATGGTCACGATACCTGGCAACTGCGGCAGGCCCGCAAAGGTAACTTCACGAATAGCTCGTCCCCAGCCGATGCCAAGCGTCGAGCCCGACCGCAGTCCCGCCTGTTGCAGCAACGACCCGACCGGCGGGGCAAGCGCGCCGAGGACGTTCGACGATGGCGTATCGATCACGACAGCATTGCGTAATTTCAGGCCGTCAACCAATGCCGCGCTCAAATCTTCCGACGGGGAAAGGTCGATCACCTCAATCCGAACGATGCCGGCCGAGCGTGCTTTCTGAAGCAGCCGCGAGACCGTAGCCGTTGATAATCCAAGCTTTTTGGCAATATCAACTTGCGACATATCAGATTGGTAATGCAGCTTCGCAACCATATGCAGCAATGCACGGTTCGTTGCAGGCTCCTGCGACTGAGACGAATTCAGATTGAAATTCCTTTCTGCAATGTGTTACATAGTCGGCACGTGAGGTGTTATCGCTCAAAACGGCCGGTTTCGCAATGATTATGCAGGCTCCAGAGCGCTCTCCATGTTTTCGTTGGCCATCCCTTCCAAACCCGGGGTGAGACGCGCTTTCAGCATCCGGTTTGGAACGGGCTAAGGGAGGATCAGATGTCGAGGTTGACGACAGCCGAAATGCGAGGTTACCAACAGATTTGCGGTCATGACGGAGCCATGATGGTGATCGCCTGCGATCAGCGCGGCGGCATGCGCAGCCTGCTTGCGAGCGACCCGCAGGAGCAGGCCGCCATATCCGACAAGACTCTCGGCGACACGAAGGCCGATATCGCCATGTTCCTTGCAAGCAAAGCATCTTGCGTTCTCGTCGATCCGATCTGTGCMGTTCCGGCATTGGTCGACGACCGGATTATCAGGCGCGATACCGCGCTTTTGATTGGCCTGGATGCATCGGGATGGGATACGTCGCCAGAAGGCTATCGCCTTTCCAAACTGGTTGCCGGCATTTCGGCCCGTCGCGTCCGCCAACTCGGCGCCACCGGCGGCAAGATCATGGTCTATCTCCGCGCTGACCGGGAGGAGGCGAACAGCCACAACATMAACATCCTGCGCCAATGCATCGAGGATTTCGCGCGCGAGGACCTGCTGCTGGTCGTCGAATTCCTGACATACAAGTTCGATGACGAAGACGAAGCGGACTACAGGGCAAAGCTGCCCTCGCTCGTCGTCGGCGGCAGCAAGATTTGCCTGGACTGCGGAGCGAAGGTCCTGAAGATCCCCTATCCTGGCACTGCCGAGGCTTGTGCGGAAGTGACGAGGCTTGCAGGGGAGGTGCCCTGGGCAGTGCTGTCGGCTGGTGTTGATCACTCGACGTTCTTGCGACAGGTGGAAGATGCCATGCGCAACGGCGCGTCCGGCGTGATCGCAGGCAGGTCGCTATGGAAAGACTGCATCTCGCTCGACCGCTCCATCACGAGGGACCGATTGGAAACGGTCGCCGTTCCGCGGCTTCGCGAAATTCAAGCTGTCATCGCAGCACATTTCAAAGGCGTTAGGTCTGAAGGTCTCGATCAGGGACAGAAAGCAGATGTCTGAATTAGCCATTGGCGTGGACATTGGCGGCACGAATATCCGTGCGGCCCTCGTCTCCAAGCGAGGCGAAATTCTCAAAAAGCTGTCGGAGCGGACACCGACCGATCCGCGGCAGGTCTTTGAGCGCGTCAAGGCGATGGCGCATCAACTCGATGCGGCCGACGTTGTTGGTCTTGGCGTAGGCATTCCCGGTCGTGTCGACATTGCAAATCGCGCCGTTCTATCCGGCGGCATTTTGAACTTGGCCGGCATGGACCTCGTCGATCATCTGGAGACAAGTCTCGGCAAGAGGGTCGTCATCGAAAATGATTGCAGCATGGCGCTCATAGCCGAAATGAGCATTGGCGCTGCCAGAGGCTTTCAAAGCGTCGCCATGCTGACTATCGGAACGGGGATCGGCGGCGCGGTTGCTCAGGACGGCAGCATCTATCACGGCCATAGGACTGCCGGGCAGTTTGGCCACATCTGCGTTCAACAGGATGGTCCCGAATGTGCATGTGGAAGACGCGGTTGCGTGGAAACCTTCAGCTCGGGAACGGCGCTGCGCCGGCACCTAAATGAAGCGGGACTATCGGCTGCATCCATTGCCGATGTTTTTGAAATGGCGTCAAACGGAGATGTGACGGCCCGGGCAGTGTTACACGCTTGGGCGGCGCCCCTGCGCGTAGCGCTCGACAACATAGCTGCAACGATGGACCCGGAACTCATCATATTGGGAGGGGGCCTCGGCTCCGACGCGGCGCGAGCGCTTGCAGATCTTCCGGCGGTGGCGCCATGGTTTCGCCCGACAATCCTGCCGGCCAAACTTGGGGATGATGCTGGGGTCATCGGCGCCGCCCTATCGACATTCTCAGGCGCCCTCCGCTGTGTTGAAAAGCGTGTCGTGCTGGTCAACGGTGTGCCGGCATCGGGAAAAAGCCGCCTTGCCAAATTGCTCTCGCAACGCACCGGATGGCCGGTCCTTTCCCTCGATGGCATCAAGAATCCCTTCCTGGAGCACATCGGCGGCGTAGACCGGGAGTTCAACCGGACGCTCGGAAAGGCAAGCTATCAGGCCATTTGGTCGGCAATTCGCGAGGCCCCGGCCGGGTCGACGTTCGTCATCGACGCGTGGTTTGGCTTTCAGCCCAAGACCGTGCTCGAAGCCTATATTAAGGATGCCGGCGTCGACCGTGTCGCAGAGCTTTGGTGCAAGGTTCCCGGCGTCGTTGCTGGCGACCGGTATGGCCGTCGCTTGAAAGACAGGCTGCCCGGCCATCCGGGAGCGGAATACATCCCGGAACTGGTGGTGCTCGCCGATCGTGCCGAACCCATGGGATGCGGCCCATTGATGACTGTCGACCAGACAAAGGAACCGGACATGGACGATGTAATGGCCTGGATTTCGAAGGTGTTCGACCAGACATGAAAACGGCCGCCTTCCAGGCGGCCGAAGAAAGCTCAGACCTGACTTCAAAACGCTGTGAGACACTTCGTCGGCGGCAGGGTGCGGCGCGTTGCCGATCGCGGCGATTTATAAGTCTTTTCAAATAGATGTTGGAAATTCGTTGCAGAAAAAAATTACTTGACGGCCCGCTATAAGCCGCTKATTATCCATTCCGCCGGACAGGGGAGGTCTGGTTTCAAGAGGAGGAAATTATGGAGCGCCGTTCATTTCTCAAGGCCACTGCCGTGGCAACGCTTGCCACCGGTGTTTCGGCTGTTGCCGGAGGCGTCAAAGCACAAGACAAGAAGTTTACCATTGCCCTGATTCCGGGTCTCACGACCGATGCCTTCTATATCACCATGCGCAAGGGCGCTGAGGCCGCCGCCAAGGCGGTAGGCGCTGAACTCATGTTCCAGGGCGCATCCGACTTCAACCCTGTCACACAGGTTCCGGTTCTCGATGCTGTCATCGCCAAGAAACCGGATGCGATCCTGATTGCACCGACCGACAAAGATCAATTGGTCCAGCCGCTGAAGAAAGCTGCCGATGCGGGTATCCCCGTTATCACCGTCGATACGTTCATCGGCACCGGTGTCTATCAAACCGGCAGCGGCGACGCCGATTTTCCGCTTTCCTACATCGCCTCGGACAACTTGCTCGGTGGGGCAATTGCGGCGCGCGCGCTTGCCAAGGCCGTCGGCGAAAAAGGCAAGGTCTACGTTTCAAACGTGAAGCCCGGCATCTCGACGACCGACCAGCGCGAGCAGGGTTTCAAGGACGAGATGAAAAAATATCCGAACATCACCGTTCTGGAAACGCAGTATAATGACGACGATGCCAACAAAGCCGCGTCGCAGCTTCAGGCCGTCTACGCCCGCAATTCCGATCTTGACKGCGTTTTCGGTGCCAACCTGTTTTCCGCGCTCGGCGCCGCAAACGGCGTGCAGCAGGCGGGCCAGACGGGCAAGATCCGCGTCGTTGCCTTTGATGCACCGACGACGATCGTCGACAATATCAATTCCGGCCTGGTTGATCTCGCGATTGCCCAGCATCCGGCCGAAATCGGCTATTTCGGTGTGATGGCAGCTTACGCCCATCTGACCGGCAACTCGATCCCGACCTCCATCGGTACCGGTTTCACGGTCATCGACAAATCGAATGTCACCGATAAGAACGTCGCGAAATTCATCTACTCCGATTGATCGGATGAAGTCTGCGCCTCGCTCAAGGGCGAGGCGCATCCTTGACCATAGTAGAGGGACTGGCGTGGCGACTTTTGTTCGTCCTCGCTCGAGTTCGGGTTGATTTATGAGCATCGACAATATCGAGACCCGCCAGGCGGATCAGCATGTGGCGCCAGAGGCGGACCACGGCGATCAGGCAAAAACCATCGTCAACCGCATCGCACAGTTGCGCGCATGGCTCTTCCTTGCCGCGCTGATCGTGATTTTCGAGATCTGGGCGCGTATCGATTTCGGCGGCACCTTTGTCGGCTCGGCCTTCAACTGGCAGTCGGTCGCCGTTTTTGCCGTGGCACCGCTCCTGCTTGCCATCGGCCAGACCTTCGTCATCATATCCGGCGGTATCGACCTTTCGACCGGCTTCATCATGGGTCTTGCCGCGGTCGTTGCCGCGCATGTCACCAATATGGTTGGCCTTTATATGCCGCTGCCAATAGCCATGCTTTTCGGCATACTCGTCGCCATGCTCGCCGCCACGGTGCCCGGCTGCATCAACGGCCTTTTGATCTCCCGTCTTAAGGTTCCGCCCTTCATCGGCACGCTTGGTATGTTCGGTGTTGCGCGCGGTACCGCGTTTCTTCTCGCCGGCGGCACGACCGTGCCCGTCAAGAATTCCTATTTCGCCGAGCTCGGCAACGGCCGTTTCTATGGTGTGCCCTATCTCGTCATCGTCACGCTGATCTTCGTGGTGATCATGCATTACCTGCTGAGCCAGACACGCTTTGGCCAGCACAATTATGCGATCGGCGCCAATGCGCAGGCGGCACGACGGGCCGGCATCGATATAAAATCCCATCTGCTGCGGCTCTACATGCTTTCGGCGATCTGCGCCGGTCTCGGTGGCGCGCTCTATGCTGCCCGCTTCACCGCCGGTGCTGCCCAGGCGGGTGAACCGCTGCTGCTCGACAGCGTGGCCGCGGTCGTCATCGGCGGCGCCAGCCTGTTTGGTGGTTCGGGCACGATCATCGGCACCATTGCAGGCGCCCTGGTCATCGCCGTCATTCAGTACGGTTTGGTTTTCATGAATGTGGAGCCGTTCTGGCAGTTCATCGCCGTCGGTATCGTCATCATCATTTCGGTGCTCATCGACCAGGCGCAGCGCCGGTTCAGCGGAGCAAAACAGGATGAATAGCGCAGCGCCTCTTCTCGAAGTCCGGAATCTGTCGCGCTATTTCGGCGCCGTTCAAGCCTTGGACAATTGCTCCATGGTGGTTCACCCCGGCGAGGTCGTAGCGCTGGCAGGAGACAATGGCGCCGGCAAAACGACGATGATCAAGACGATCTCGGGCGTCTATCCGCCGACGGCCGGTGAAATCCTGATTGAGGGACAACCGGTCACCTTTTCCTCCCCACAGGATGCGCGGGAAAAGGGAATAGAGACGATCTATCAGGATTTGGCGCTTGCCGACAATCTGACGATCGGCTCCAACATCTTCCTTGGGCGCGAACCGATGAAGAAGCTCTTCGGTTTCCTGCCCGTCATCGACCGGAAGGCCATGGCGGAAGCTGCGCGCGCCACGATGGCGAAGCTCGACTTCCATGTGAAACGGCTTGATGCACCGGTCAGCAACTTCTCCGGCGGCCAGCGTCAGGCGGTCGCGATCGGGCGGGCGGTCTATTGGAATGCCCGCATCCTGATCATGGACGAACCGACCGCAGCACTCGGCGTGCCGGAGCAGCGCAAGGTCGTGGCATTGATCAAATCGCTGAAAGCCCAAGGCCGCGGCGTGATCTTCATCTCGCACAATCTGCAGGATATTTTTGCCGTGTCCGACCGCATTGTCGTCCTTCGCCGCGGTATCGTTGCCGGGGAGCGCAAGATCAGCGAGACGACCCATGAGGAAGTCGTCAAGCTGATGATTGGCGGCTAACCGATCGGGTGTGCGCCGCCCCGGTCTTTGTCGGGGGTGCCTGACGACAGGCCCCAAGCGACCGTCCAAGGGCCGATTTGACCGCTGGAAATGCTGCCTGATACCAAGAGTGTCTGCGCCTCCGGAGGAATTGCTGCGGCAATGGCCTCGTCCGACAAATTGGCAACAAGACTGAGGGTTGCCTGGCCCAACCGCCATGTAACTCGCACCAGCGGCCCGCCTTTGTCGTAGACGGCCGAGTGGCCCTTGGCGTGCTTGAGAAGCGGCACGATCTTTTCATGCCGGAGCGTTATCAACCGCTCGTAATATGCATTGAGGGCTTTACCCTGCTCTGCCTCGTCCCAACGCAACTTGGCACTGCGAAAAGTAGCCTCGCAAGTCGGATCGGGCGCGTCTTCCGCATCGAAGCCCGGCAGGCGCGACAGCTCCGCCTTGCGGCCAAGCCTCACCTTGCTGTTCAGATCCTCGTCGAAATCGCAGAAGAAGGGAAAGGGCGTGGCGGCACCCCATTCCTCGCCCATGAACAGCATCGGGATTTGTGGTGAKAGCAGATAAATGGCGGCAATGGCCTTCATGGCTTCGATCGAATGGGAAGCAACCATCCGGTCGCCCATAGCCCTGTTGCCCACCTGATCGTGGTTCTGGATGAATGAGATGAAAGCCGTTGGCGGCAGGTCGGCACTCGGTGATCCCCGAGTGTGTCCTCGATATCCCATAAGTTCGCCTTGAAACACGAAGCCCTCGGCAAGTGCCCGGCCCATATGCGATCTATGATCGACGTAGTCCTGGTAGTAGCCGAAGGTCTCGCCGGTGGCAGCGACGTGAAAAGCGTGGTGGATGTCGTCGTTCCATTGCGCCGTGAAGTGATATGGCTTGCCATGGGGATCGCGGGCCAAAAGAGCTGAATTATTGTCCTCGTTCTCGACGATGAGATGGATGTGGCGCTCAGGAAACGTCCGTCTGACGCTGTCGGCGAGCTCGTTGAGGATATGCTGATCGCTGTCGTCTTTGATGGCGTGAACGGCATCGAGCCGCAGACCATCCATGCCAAACACGTCTAACCAGTAGATTGCGTTTTCAATGACGAAGTCGCGAACGAAGCGGCTGCCTTCGCCATCATAGTTGAGACCTTTGCCCCAGGGGCTCTTGTGCCGGTCGTTGAAGATCGGCGCGTAGACCGGCAGATAGTTTCCGTCCGGTCCGAAGTGGTTGTAGACGACGTCGAGGAAGACGCAGATGCCGCGCTCATGCGCGGCATCGACKAGCATTTTCAGATCTTCGGGACGACCATAGCTGCTGTCCGGCGCATAAGGCAAAACACCATCATAGCCCCAGCCGTGCCGCCCCGGGAAGTCGCTAAGCGGCATGAGCTGGATCGCCGTGATGCCAAGCCGCTGCAGGTGATCGAGCTTTTCGATGACTGACAGAAATGTGCCAGCTTGGGTAAAGGCCCCGACATGCAGTTCGTAAATAACGATTTCCTCCCAGGGCCGGCCTTTCCAATGGTCCGCACGCCACTCGAAGGCCGGATCGATCAGCTCGCTCGGGCCATGAACATCCTTCGGCTGGAAGCGGGACGCTGGATCCGGCACTTCCAAACCATGAGCGAGAATGAATTTGTACAGGTCGCCCGGGCGTGCCTCGGGTATTTCGGCGACATGCCAGCCGTCTTGCTCCCGTCGCATCTCCCATTCCCCGCGCCGCTCGATCCTGACCTTCAGGCGGTCCTGCAACGGTGCCCAGATGCGAAATGTGACGGCATGCGCTTGGATATCGGGCCCGAACGTGAAGCTGTCTCGCATGTCGCCTCCGTGTCACCGGCTTCAAACTCAGCGCAATCTTCAACGCATCTTGTCGGCGAGTGTTCCGGAGCCGGAACCGATCTTGTTTGGCCCCGTTGATAAAAGCCATTCTCATGCGAGGGGAAGCCATKAACGTTCCGACCTCCACCTATCGCCTGCAATTGCGCGGCGGCGTCACATTCGATCGGGCGAGTGAGCTGGTTCCCTATCTGAAAGATCTTGGCATCAGCCACCTCTACCTCTCGCCGATCTTCACCGCCACCGGGGGGTCGACGCACGGTTACGACATCACCGATCCAAACGAGATCGATCCGGCGATTGGCGGCCGAAAGGGTTTCGACATCCTGACGGCAAGTTTGCAGAAAGCCGGGCTCGGCCTCATCGTCGATATCGTTCCGAACCATATGGCTGCCTCGCTGGAAAACCCCTGGTGGAGGGACGTCCTGCGATACGGGCCGAAGAGCGCTTACGCACGCCATTTTGATATCGACTGGAGCGAGAAGCTGACATTGCCGCGGCTTGGAAAGCGCTTCGAAGAAGCCCTTGCGGCGGGTGAGCTTCAACTGCGCTCCGATGCCACCGACGATCTTTTGCAATTGGCTTATTTCGACAATTGCTTCCCGCTTTCCGAAGACAGCGCCCAATTCGTGATGGCGCAGACAGGAACGGATACAGAGCGATTGCTGGCTTTCTCAAGCGACGCTGCCAAAATGAAGGAGCTGATCGACAAGCAGCACTGGCAATTGCTCTGTTGGAAGGATGCGGCTCGGCATCTCAACTATCGCCGCTTCTTCGAGGTCGCAGGGCTGGTCGGGATAAGAGTGGAAGACGAGCAGGTTTTTCAAGACACGCATCGGATGACGATAGACCTGGTTCGTTCCGGTCAGGTGCAGGGCTTGCGCATCGACCATATCGACGGGCTAGCGGATCCGAAAACCTATCTCGAACGGCTGCGGCGGTCGGTCGGCGCCGATACGTTCATCGTGGTCGAGAAGATCCTTGGCCGCGGAGACACCTTGCCGGCAGACTGGCCCGTATCGGGGACCACGGGATACGAATTCATCTCCGCCATGACAGACCTTTTCATTGCTGGAGATGGACTAGAAAAAATCGAGGCGGCATACGAGATCGTCGACAAAGAGCATGGCGACTTTGCCGGCGGTTTGCGCAACGCGAAGCTCTTGATGATCGAGCGCAATTTTGCTGGCGAGACGGCACGGCTAACCAAGCTGGCCTGCTTGATTTTCCCCGGTTGCGACGAAGTGGAAATGTCGTCGGCGCTTCGGGAACTGTTGGTCGCGTTTCCGGTCTATCGCACCTACTGTTACCGAGGAGCGCTGTCTGCTGAGGATGAAGCGGTCATCCGTGGCGCGGTCGATAAGGCCCAAGCCAGATTGCTGGCGGCCGGCGCGCTGAACGCGGTAAAAAGCCTGCTGTGTGGAGAAATCGCCGGTGACCGGGCCGTGGAATTCCGAGCGAGATTTCAGCAGCTCAGCGGCCCCGTCATGGCAAAGGCCGTCGAGGATACGCTTTTTTATCGCTACAACCGGTTGATCGCGATGAATGAAGTTGGCGGCGAACCCGCAATGCCACCGCGCGGCATCGCCGCCTTTCACCAGATGATGGCGGACCGGCTTCAGCGCCAACCGTATGGGCTTTCCGCCACATCGACGCATGATACGAAACGCGGAGAAGATGCGCGCGCCCGTCTCTACGGTCTCTCACAGTATCCCAATGCCTGGATCGACGGTGTCGCGCGGTGGCGTGCCTTGAACGCGGCTTTTCGCACCGATCTTGCAGATGGACCAGCGCCGGAGCCCAATATCGAATGGATGTTGTATCAGGCGCTGGCCGGTATCTGGCCGGCCGATCTCGAGCAAAACAGCATGGATGAGCTGAAAGGTCGGTTCGCAGCCTATGCGCTAAAGGCGATACGCGAGGCAAAGTTGCGAACGGATTGGATGGATGAAAAGCCCGCATATGAGATGGCGGTTCTGGACTATGCCAGCGCTTTGCTTTCGCCTCAGAACCAGGCCTTCCTGAACGATTTTGGGAGGACACTGCAGCCATTTATCAAGCTTGGCTATTTGAACAGCCTGTCTCAGGTGCTGATCAAGCTCACCGCCCCCGGCATTCCCGATATCTACCAGGGCGCCGAGGGTCTCGATTTCAGTATGGTCGATCCCGATAACCGAAGGCCGGTCGATCGCCGGCCAGCCGACGCTTCGCGGAGCCAATCGCCCTTCGAAGAGCCGTGGGCCAGATCCCTGAAACGGCAGATCATCCGTAGCGTCCTGCGCCACCGCAAGGACCATCCCGAACTCTTTCTCGAGGGCAGCTATCTACCGCTAGGTGTCAGAGKACAGTGGGCGGACAAGCTTGTCGCCTTCGCACGAGTTCATCGGAAGGAGGCGGCAATCACCATCGTTCAGCGGTTGGTGGATGCCGGCAGCACCGGATCTGATTTCTGGGGGGAAACGATCGTGTCGATGCCGCCTCCGCTTAGCGAGCAAATGCGTGACCTGCTGACGGGTAAGCCGCTGGCCGCGGGCGATATTTCGGCGGCGCAATTGTTCAAGGATTATCCTGTCTCCTTCCTCGTTACTCCAGATTAGCCGTGTCGCCGGCCCATCCACAGCATCCCGCCCGCCGGAACAAAGCGTCTCGTTGGGGTGTTTTGGAATGCACCCAATGAAGAGGCCTGCATGACACAAGACGGAAAGCGATATGCAATTGAACAGGGTGATTTTACGCAACTAGGAGCCAATTATGATGGGCAGGGCGTCAACTTCGGGCTCTTCAGCGCCTATGCGGAAAAGGTCGAACTCTGTCTTTTCGACGAAACCGGAACGCAGGAGATCGAGCGGATTGTCCTGCCGGAATTCACCAACGAGATCTGGCATGGCTATGTTCCAGGCCTGAAGCCAGGCGCTCTCTACGGTTACCGTGTTCACGGGCCGTTTGATCCGGAGAACGGTCATCGCTTCAATCCGAACAAGCTGCTCGTCGACCCTTACGCCCGTGAGCTCGTGGGCGATGTGGGATGGTCGCAAGCGCATTTTGCCTACACCCTGGATGACGAGCTGAAAGATCTATCCTTCGACGAGACCGACAGCGCACCTCTGATGCCGAAGTGCCGCGTCATCGATCTCAATCATAAGGACGAAATCTTCTGCCCAAAACCATCCGTTCCCTGGTCCCGGACGATTTTCTACGAATCTCACGTCAAGGGACTGACGATGCTTCATCCAGATATTCCGGAGGAGCTGCGCGGCACGTTCGACGGGTTCGGCCAAAAAGCGATCGCCGATTACATCAAGAGCCTAGGCGTTACCTCGATCGAGCTGCTGCCGATCCACTTTTTCCCGGATGACAGGCATCTGCTCGACAAGGGCCTCAGCAACTATTGGGGCTACAATACGCTCGCCTTTTTTGCCCCGGCTTCCCGCTATTACGGCCCGAAAGGCTTCGCGGGTTTCCGCGAAATGGTGCGCACCTTTCACGATGCCGGGATCGAAGTGATCCTCGACGTCGTCTACAACCATACCGCCGAAGGCAACGAGCTTGGCCCGACCCTTTCGTTCAAAGGCATCGACAATTTTTCATATTATCGCACGCTGCCGGACATGCCCCGCTATTACATCAACGACACGGGTACCGGTAACACCATCAATACCTCGCACCCGCGCGTGCTGCAGATGGTGACGGACTCGCTTCGCTATTGGGCCGAAGAGATGGAAGTGGACGGCTTCCGCTTCGATCTCGGCACGATTCTTGGCCGAGAACCGCAGGGCTTCGACCAGCGCAGCGGCTTTTTCGATGCGGTTGGCCAAGATCCAGTCCTCTCCAAAGTCAAGCTCGTTGGCGAGCCATGGGACATCGGTCCAGGCGGATATCAGGTCGGCGGCTTTCCGCCGGGCTGGGCAGAGTGGAACGACAAATATCGCGATACGATCCGTGACTATTGGAACGGTACCCCGGGCACGACAAGAGAGTTTGCTGCGCGTATCCTCGGCTCGGGCGATGTCTATGACCTGCGTGGGCGCCGGCCATGGGCGAGCGTCAACTTCGTCGCGGCCCATGACGGCTTTACCCTCAACGACCTCGTCTCCTACAACGACAAGCATAATGAGGCGAATGGCGAGGGCAACGAAGACGGCCACAATGACAATCGCAGTTTCAATTATGGTGCCGAAGGACCAACGGACGACGAGGGCATCAACGCGACGCGAGATCGCCAGAAGCGGAATTTCCTGGCGACCCTGTTCCTCTCGCATGGGACGCCGATGTTGCTTGCCGGCGACGAATTCAGCCGCAGCCAAATGGGCAACAACAACGGCTATTGTCAGGACAACGAGCTTAGCTGGCTGCATTGGCAGGATCGTTATGAAAGCGCCGAAGTCCTACGAGCCTTCACCAAACGCCTGGTTGCTCTGCGACAGGATCATTCGATCTTCAGACGGGAGAATTGGCGCGATGGCTTGATTGTCAGGTGGCTCAATCCCGACGGTGGCGAGTTTGCCGAAGAGCATTGGGATGACGAGGCAAGCACKACCATTGGACTGCGTCTGTGGCGCGACCACCCCATCGAGGAAGGCTGGGACGACGTGCTCCTCCTCTTCAATCCTCAGGACGAAGATGTCCGTTTCAGCCTGCCGGATGACAGACGCTGGGTTCTGGAACTCAGCACATCCGATCCGATGGCGAAGGGGGCGGACGCAATCGCCGACCAGAGTTTGCAGCTCGAAGCCCGAAGCTTGGCGGTTTTGCGGCCGATCTGAATTGGTTCGTCCAACATACCCTGACCAAACCCGCCGACCTATGTGATGTCACCCGATCCAGGGATCCGCCAACTCAATCCCGAAGCCTTCGAAATCTCTTATGTTGCGCGTTGCAAGGGTGAGATCGTGAGTAATCGCCGTGGCTGCGATCAGACCGTCCATTGATGACAGGCCGCGGCCGTTCCGCTTTGCAAGGCCCATCAGGTCGCCCCAGGCCATGGCAATCGGTTCGTTCACAGGGAGGACGCGATGCTCGAAGCGTTGCGGCAGGTCCTGGGCAAGCCATTCGGTCAGCGCGTCGCGCTTCCGCCCGCTATCCATCAATGCAACCCCACGTCTGATCTCGGCAATCGACACGACGCTGATGAATGAGCGATCTTCGTCGAGGCTATCCAGCCATTGCAGGACCTGCGCATCAGGACGCGGCCTTGTCACCTCAGACAAGACATTGGTGTCCAGCAGAAGTCTCACAGCGAAAGATCACGTGGGTCGTCGCGCTGACGTTCGAGATCCAGATCGGCGCCACGTAGGGGCGACTCCATCAGAAACTCCGCAAGCGTGCCCTTGCGCGCAGTTTTCCGGTGCCATTCTTCGGCAGAGACGACAACGACACTTGGCTTGCCGTTTCGCGTAATAGTCTGCGGCGCGGATTGCGCGCGTTCGATGAGCTCAGACAGCTTCGCCTTTGCGCTGGCGACGGTCCAGCTTTCCTCGCCTTGTGACAATGGCCGCATTGCTCATTTCCTGACCATGATGACTATAATGACTATATAAGGCCAGACTTGGTAAGTGGCAAGATTGGCCGGACGTTTCGCTGCCGCTCAAACCGAAGATTTCCCAATCGTATCGGCGACCTGGGCACCGCGACTTCCCATGGGAAGTGCAGGGCCGATCGTCGTGTCGACTGCCGTCTGGTGCTCCAGTTCCGCGTTGACTTCCGCCCCGACCAAAAGGATCACCACGGACAGCCAGATCCAGATCAGAAAACCGATCAGAGCGCCAAGTGTGCCATAGGTGGCATCGTAGTTGGCGAAGTTCTTGAGATAGACAGAGAAGAGGAGCGACATGGCGATCCAGCCTGCGGTTGCCAGGGCGGCTCCCCAGGTGAGCCATCTCACCTTCGCTGGTTCGCGGCTTGGGCCAAACCGGTAGATTGCCGTCACCGCAACGATCATGAGAACCAGCAGAATTGGCCAACGCACGATCAGCGCGAGGTTCTCCTTCCATTGATCGAGCCAAAGGAAAGACAGGACCAGCGGCAAGATCGCGACCGCACCAATGACCAACATGGCCGCCAATATTGCAGACAGCGTAAAACAGAGTGCGACGAGATTGAGGCGGACCAACCCACGTTTTTCTGCTTCTTCGTAAGCAACGTTCATCGCGTCGAAGAGCGCCAATGTGCCGCTGTGGGTACTCCACAAGGCTACCCCTAGTCCAAGAAACAAAGCCACGCTCAGCGCTCCGTTTCGCCGCTCGACGAGATCGTTCAGTCGATCGGCAATCATCTCAAAGGCGCCGGGTGGCAGGAGTGGGGACAGGGAACGAAGATGCTCGCTGATGCTCGCAGGATCGGCAATGAAGCCATAGAGCGAGACGAGTGCCGCAAGTGCGGGAAAGAGCGCAAGAAGGAGATAAAAGGTCACCCCCGCGGCAATGAGCGAAATGCGATCGTCGCTAACCTCATGGACGACGCGCCAGAACACATCGCGCAAGCCGCGGACCGGTATTTGCTCCGGAACGGCTGCAAATCGCCCGAGTTCCCGGTCGAGCGTGTCATCTCGAGCAACAGAAGGCTCGGCCCGGACATGTGCGTGTTTCACGAAGGCGCGAGCTAAAAGCAAGGCGGCAATCGCAATGGCACTCATTCGGAATAGGGAATGCGTGTGTTTAGGCCGGCCACCGTGGAGACGTTTTCTCATCGGGCTACTCTTCATCAGGCTGCCCATCGCTTTGCGGTAACGCTTGACCTGACGAAAAGATGCGTCGGGCGTCGCAATGCACGATCGGAGAATCATCAGCGGGCGGAGGAGGAGATTGCCATCCCGATGCTATTTTTCAGCTTCAATGACGACGATCGATCTATCCGAGGCATCGATCAATGAGTTGGCAATCCCGCCATAGGAAAGCCTTGTGCCCGCTTGCCTGCTGACGCCCAGTACGATCAGATTGGCTCGACGTCGCCGCGCGTTCCGCAATATGGCCAGCTCCGGCGATGCTCCTCGTTGAACCGTCTTGCGAATGTCGAGATCATAATATGCGGCAATTTCGTCGACCCGCTTGAAGGCTTCTCGGTGAAGATCGCTGATATCGCTGAGGCGCGGCATCCGGACAAGCTGCTGTGGATCGGTCACGTACACGACGGCGATCTCACACCCAGCAGCTTTTGCGATTGCCGAAGCGAACTCGACGGCGCGGGTCGAGCGCTCCGTCCCTGACACTGGAATGAGGATGCGAAGTTCATTGTCATTCTCGGGTAGCCGCCCTCTGCTGAAGGTGATTGCTACGGTTMCCTGAAATGAAGACGTCATCTTTGTAAAACGTTCGGCCAGCCCCCCAGCATCCGCGACAGCAGGTTCGGCCCCGATGATCATCAGGTCGTGTCCTTTCTCGGCGCTTTCGGAAAGTGCTCGCTCCAAATCGCCGCTTTTCTTTCTTGCGGTGACGTGGACGTCCGTGGATGTGGCAGAGTCGGCGTCGGATTGCGCCACCGCCTTCGTTGCGGTTGCCTTGACCTGATCTACAAACGTCGCGAGGCCGTCTGCATCCGACCGCTCGTCGCTCGGCTGCCCTTCGGTTTCGTCGTCAACGCGCAGCACCGTCACAGGCATCTGCCTGACTGCGGCTAGGAACCCCGATATTCTGGAGGCCAAGTTGGCATTTTTAGACCGGTCGACCGCCAGCAATATGCGTTCGAATTTGGCGAGGTAGCTCGCTTTTTCAAACTCCTCGCTCTCCAGCCGGTTCTGTTCCTCCGGTCGAACGGGCAATCGCGCAAGCGCCCATCTCAAGGTCGGCGGCATGAGCATTGTCGTGACCACGGCCATTGCGACAATGATAGAAAACAGCCGTTGATCAAGGACGCCGACGGAAAGTCCGATGGAAGCAACGATCACCTCGGTAGAACCCCTCGCGTTCATACCGCAGCCAAGCGCGATGGCTTCCGAAGTCGAGAAGCCCCCGAAACGGCCGCCGAGAAACGCGCCGCCGAACTTTCCGATGCTGGCGATGACAATCAAGCCACTTGCCAGCAATAGGATGGCGGGATCTCTGAGGACGGTGAGATCCGTTTGAAGCCCGGTGAGACCAAAGAACACCGGCATGAATAAAGCCGTCGTCAGCGCGCGAAGCTGCGTGTCTATTTGACGTGTCAGTATGGGCGATTGTCCGACGAGGATTCCGGCGACGAATGCACCCAGCACCGTATGAACGCCGATTAAATTGGTGATGATGGCCATGATGCCCATGACCGCGACAATGGCGCTCAAGACGGGCAGATCGCTTTTGAATCGGTCGTTCGTCCAGCGGATGATCTCGAAGACGACACGTCGTCCGATCGTGAAACTCACGCCCATGAACACAAGCGTGCCGATTACGCTCTTTGCAAGCGTCGGCAGCTCAACGGCGCCTTTTTCGGCAAGGGAGAAGGTGACCGAGATGATAACCCAGCCCACCGTGTCGTCGATGATGGCGGACGCGACGATCAGTTGACCGATGTTTCTCCTCATGAAGTCCATTTCGCGAACGACGGATGCAACGATTTTCACCGACGAAATGGAAAGCGCCGTTCCGAGGAACAGCGAGGCCACAAGTCTTTTCTCGGGATCGGGAAGCAAGCTGTCCGGAAGGAGTTCGCCAAGCGCAAAACCGGCTGCGAAGGGGACGACGATGCCCGTGAATGAGATGCCGAATGCAGCGCGCCGCATCCGTCGCGCCAGCCCCAGATCCGTTTCCATGCCGGCCAGCAGAAGCAGAAAAAGGATGCCGAGCTGCGCCACCGCATTGATCATACCCTTTTGCGCATCGCCGGCCGGAAAAAGCACGGCCTGAAAGTCCGGCCAAATCTCACCGAGAACGGACGGACCAAGCAATACGCCGCCGATGATTTGGCCCATGATCGACGGTTGCCCGATGCGCACCATAAGTTCGCCGAGCAAACGCCCAACGACGACGAGGACGATAATTTGAGTGAGGAAAAGACCTTCGGAGGGCGTAGCGGCGCTCTCTCCATTCGCGGCGAACGCCGACGTCGCAACGGCTGCACACAGTAGCAAGCCGATCAAAATGGAACCTGGGTAGCGTTTTCCGAAATTCATGGATCTCATGAGGGCCTTGCTCACCGCGGAAAAGCGTCTCGATGCATTCAGCTCTTTACGCCAATGACTTGCGCATTTTGGGCTTGCTGGATCTGGTCGCCATGGCGCTCTTTCTTGTGAAGGGACATGGCGAGTTAACGCGGCCCTTGAGGGGGAGTTCCTTTCGATGATCCCGCTCCAGACCTGACGTCGATCAACCGGTCCTAAACGTCAGGAGAGGCAAGTCTCGGATTTTGCTTGCTGGAACGACCGCCGTGCTGGGCGGCCGGGCGATCACGACCTCAATTTGCTGGGCACCCAGTCGGAAACGATCCACCGGACTTCATTCTTCAAAAGATAGCTCTGGCGCCGTGCTAGGGCCGCGGCAGATCAACTTGCGCTCCCAAGAATTGTATTTTCTGTGAACATTCATTGTGTACAAAGAGTACACAATTGTTGACTCGAGCGCCGACGCGTGCAATGATCCTCGTCATCAGGAAAGACGCGGACCGGAGTTTTCCCATGGCGAAGACCGTTAAGAGCAACCTCTATGAGGACCTGAAGCGTCAAATCCTGACGATGGAGCTGGATCCGGATACTGATCTCGATGAGGCGAGCCTCAGTGCGCGTTACGGCCTTTCGCGCACCCCGGTTCGGGACATTTTCCGGCGTCTGGCGGGGGAGGGGTATATCGACATCCGCGAGAACCGCGGGGCCCGGGTCATTCCGATGAACCACGCTACGCTGCGGAACTTTTTTCTGGTTGCGCCGATGATTTACGCGGCGATCGGCCGCCTAGCGGTGCAGAACTTCAAGCAATCCCAGCTTGCCGATCTGAAGCAGACGCAGGAGCGTTTTCGCCAGGCCAGCAAGGATATGGATGCGTTTACGATGGTTCTCGAGAACAACCGCTTCCATGAAATCTTCGGCGAGATGTCGGCCAACGACTATCTGCAGCCGAGCCTCGGCCGGCTCCTGATCGACCATGCGCGCATCGGACACACGTTCTTCCGTCCGAGAACTCAGGACATGAGGCGGCGCCTGCAGGTGGCGGTCGAGCACCATGACAATTTCATCGAGGCCCTTGGCTCCCACGACGAAGACGCCGTCGTCGACCTGGTTTTCGAGCATTGGGAACTGTCCCGCGAGAACATGGAAATGTTCATAGCGCCACAAGGACTTAAGGCGGATGCGCTGATCGGCGGTCCGAGCGTGCAATCATTGGAGAAATCATCGTGAAGTTTGAAGGCATCTATACGCCTGCGGTGACGCCGCTGAGCCCGGATGGGCAGATCGACAGGAAGGGTTTTGCGGCGGTGCTGGAGTCGCTGATTGCGGCCGGCGTGCATGGCATCATCGTCGGCGGATCGACCGGCGAATATTACGCCCAGAGCAGCCAGGAGCGGTTTGAGCTTGGCGCCTATGCCAAGGAGGTGATCGGCACCCGGCTGCCGCTGATCATCGGCACCGGCGCGACGCGCACCGAAGATTCGGTCGAATATGCCAAGGCGGCCAAGGAGATCGGCGCCGATGCCATCCTGGTGTCGTCGCCGCCTTATGCTTTGCCGACGGAGCGCGAGAATGCCGTTCATGCGCTGACCGTCGACCGCGCCGCCAACCTGCCGATCATGCTCTACAACTATCCCGCCCGCATGGGTGTGATGATGGGTGAGGAGTATTTTGCCCGCGTCGGCAAGTCGAAGAATGTGGTGGCGATCAAGGAAAGCTCCGGCGACGTGGGCAACCTGCATCTGCTGGCCAGGAAGTTCCCGCATATCGGGCTTTCCTGTGGCTGGGACGATCAGGCGCTGGAATTTTTTGCCTGGGGGGCGAAGAGCTGGGTCTGCGCCGGCTCCAACTTCCTGCCGGGCGAACATGTCGCGCTTTATGAGGCTTGCGTCCTCGAAAAGAACTTCGACAAGGGCCGGGCGATCATGACCGCCATGCTGCCGCTGATGGATTTCCTCGAATGCGGCAAGTTCGTGCAGTCGATCAAACATGGCTGCGAGATCATCGGCCTGAAGGCCGGTCCGGTGCGCGCGCCGCTGCGCGGCCTGACCTCGGACGAAAAGCGAACCCTTGAGACCGTCGTTGCCAACCTGAAGCGCACGGTCGCCCAGATCACCGCGGGAGCCAACTATGCATGAACCCTTGACCGCAACGGAATATAAGGCGCTCGCCGCCGGCCTTCAGTTCCCGACGAATGCTTTCATCGACGGCGCCTTCCGTCCGGCCAATTCCGGCAAGACGTTCAAGACGACCAATCCGGCAACCGGCGAGGCGCTGGCGGAGATCGCCGCCTGTGATGGCAGCGACGTCGACTATGCCGTCGCCAAGGCCAAGCAGGCCTTCGACGATGGCCGCTGGCGCCAGCTCACGCCCGGCGACCGCAAAACCATCCTCCTCAAGCTTGCCAAGCTGCTGGAAGAAAACCGCCACGAACTCGCCGTCATGGAAAGCATCGACAGCGGCAAGCCGGTCCGCGAGTGCCAGACCGTCGATGTCCCGGACACGATCCACACGATCCGCTGGCATGCCGAGCTGATCGACAAGCTTTATGACAACACCAATTCCGTTGGTCCCAATGCCTTGGCGATGGTCGTTCGTGAACCGATCGGCGTCGTCGCCTGCGTGCTGCCGTGGAACTTCCCGCTGCTGATGCTCGCCTGGAAGATCGCGCCGGCACTCGCCGCCGGCTGCTCGGTGATCGTCAAACCCGCCCAGGAAACGACGCTGACGACCTTGCGCGTCGCCGAGCTTGCCCATGAGGCCGGCATTCCGGCCGGTGTCTTCAATGTCGTCACCGGCAGCGGCAGGGACGTTGGCGAACCGCTTGGCCTGCATATGGATGTCGACATGGTGGCCTTTACCGGCTCGACCCCGACCGGCCGGCGCTTCCTGCATTATTCGGCCGATTCCAACCTGAAGAAAGTCGTGCTCGAATGCGGCGGCAAGAACCCGGCCGTGGTGCTGGAAGACGCCGAAGACCTCGATCTCGTCGCCGAACAGGTGGTCAACGGCGCCTTCTGGAACATGGGCGAGAACTGCAGCGCCTCCTCGCGCCTCATCGTTCATGCCAGCATCAAGGACGAACTCCTCAAGCGGATCGGCGCCTATCTGCGCGAATGGAAGACCGGCGATCCGCTCAATCCGGAAAACCGCATCGGCGCCCTGGTCAGCAAGAGCCACTTCGAGAAGGTGCGCTCCTTCCTCGACGACGTGACGAGCGAGAAGCTCTCGCTGGCCTTTGGTGGCGAAACGCAAAGCGGCGTCTTTATCGAACCGACGGTGGTTGACGGCGTCACGCCCGCAAGCCGCCTGTTCAAGGAGGAGATCTTCGGGCCGATCCTGTCGGTGACGACGTTCAACTCCCTCTCCGAAGCCGTCGCTTTGGCCAACGACACCAATTACGGCCTGACGGCATCGGTCTATACCGGCAGCCTGCGCAATGCGATCCGGGTGTCGCGCGACATCCGGGCCGGTCTCGTCACCGTCAACTGCTTCGGCGAGGGCGACGCGAGCACGCCGTTCGGCGGCTACAAGGAGTCCGGCTTCGGTGGCCGCGACAAGTCGGTCTTTGCCCACGACAACTACTGCGAACTCAAGACCATCTGGATCGACGTCTCCGAACGTGCCGTCGATGAGGCAATCAGATGAGCCGACATGTGATCAAGCGCCTGCCGATCGATACCGGCGTTTCGGGATGGGAGGCGATCAGCGAACGCGCCTATCCCGCCACGGCGCTTGACCACGACATCACTGCGGACTGGCTGATTGTCGGTGGAGGATTTGCCGGCCTGTCCGCGGCACGGCGCCTCTCGCAATTGCGGCCCCAAGATAAGATCGTCATTCTTGAGGCTCGTGAACTCGCAAAGGGACCAGCCGGAAGGAATTCCGGCTTCATGATCGACGTGCCGCATAGTCTCTCTTCCGGCGAGTACTCGGTTGCCGACGAGCAATCCACCAAGGAAGAGATCAAACAGAACCGCTTGGCGATTGCCTTTGCAGCGGACGCTGCGGCCGAGTACGGCCTGTCCAGGGAAATATTCGATCCGTCGGGCAAGGTAAACGCGGCTGCGTCGGACCGAGGCCTGGGGCTCAACGAGAATTACAGAAAGTCTCTTGAGAAGATCGGCGAAGACTATCGCGTCCTCGATGCCGATCAGATGCGCGAAATGACCGGCTCGCACTATTATCGGGGAGGGCTCTATACGCCAGGAGCCGTGATGATCCAGCCGGCGGAGTATATTCGCGGCCTGGCGCAGGGATTGCGATCGAAAGTCGGTATTTACGAACATTCGCCGGTGCTGGAGCTTTCGCGCGAAGGAAAGCTCTGGAAGGCCAGGTCAAACCGCGGGTCCGTGTCCGCACCGAAGGTCATCCTGGGTGTAAACGGCCACATCGAAAGCTTCGGCCACTTCCGCAGACGGCTGCTGCACATCTTCACCTACGCGTCCATGACCGCCGCCTTCTCCCAGAACGAGTTCGGAGGCGACGTTACTGGTGTCGATCGGTGGGCGCTGCTGCCGGCGGACCCCATGGGGGCGACCGTGCGCAAGGTCACCACAAATGGGCGTTCCCGGATCGTAGTAAGAACGCGGTTCACATACGACCCAAGCCTCAGAGTGTCGGATAGGCGCGTCGCCGGCGTGGCCGCCGAGCAGCGCCGGTCGTTCGATGCCCGTTTCCCGGGGCTGAAGGCTTTGCCGATGGAATATAGCTGGGCCGGCGCGCTGTGCCTCAGCAGAAACCATGTGCCGGCATTTGGCGAGGTCGAAGAAGGGCTGTTTTCCGCGTGCTGCGAAAATGGCCTCGGCACGGTCAAGAGCACGCTGGCAGGGATGATGGCTGCCGATCTGGCTGTTGGGGCCAATAGCCGTGAACTCGATCAATACAGGAATCAACCGGAACCGACCAGGCTGCCGCCCGAGCCGATCGCATGGCTCGGCGTGAATTCGGTCATCCGGTTCCAGGAATTGCGTGCAGGCCGCGAGGGATGATCCGTCGCCGCGCAATGTGAGGATCGGGCCGCGTTCTGATCTTCAGAAGAACGGGAACGAAAACTAGGAGAAAGAATAATGAAAGCTTTGTGGAAGGCGCTTTGCGCCGCTGCGATGATCGGGATGAGCATGCTTCCAGCTCATGCGGAAGACAAGAGCATCACCGTGGGCACGATGTCCTGGGAAGACCTGACACCGATCACCGGGATTACCAAAAAAGTGCTGGAGGATGCCGGCTACACGGTGAAGGTCGTGCCGTTCTCCGAATGGGGCATTGCCTATGCGGCGCTTAGCAAGGGTGACATCCAGATCCTTGCATCTCAGACCGACTACGTAGCGCAAGACTATTGGGAGAAAAACAAGAAGCGTCTCGAAAAGATCTCCCCCGTCTCGCACGGTCTGTATCAGGCGATCGCCGTCCCGAACTATGTGACGATCGACTCGATGGATCAGCTCAATGACAATGCCGACAAGTTCGGTGGCAAGATCGTCGGCATCGAGCCGGGCTCMGGTTTGATGCGTGACGCTGCCAATGCCGTGAAACAATACGGCCTCAAGCTGCAGCTCGTCGAAGGCAGCACTGCCGCAATGACCGCTGCGCTGAAGTCGGCGATCGACCGCAAGGAATGGGTCGCAGTCACGATCTGGGAACCGTCCTGGATGATGCAGAAATACCCCGTCAAGTTCCTCAAGGATCCGAAGGGCATCTTCCCGCCGCCGCAGAGCTACTACTGGGTCGGCAAGAAGGGCTTTTCCGAGGAGCACCCCCACGCCCGCGAAGTCATTGCCAGCGTCTATGTGCCGCTTGCTGATATCACCGCGATCAATGGCGCTGTCAGCGACGGCAAGACGATGGACGATGCCGTCAAGGACTGGACCGCGAGCCATGCCGATCTTCTGAAGCGGTGGGAGAATATCAAGAGCGAATGATGTGAACGGCGGGTCGCCGTTTGGCGACCCGCATCTCTCAATGAGCACAAACAGGTCGGCGATGGACTGACCCGCGGGGGAACGCAATGAACACTGTCGTGAATAATGCCAACGAAATCCTGGTCGATTGCCGGAGCGTCTGGAAGATATTCGGCGCCCGTGCTCCGGCTGCCGTAAAAGCCGTTTCAGAGCGCGGCCTTTCCAAAAAGCAGGTCCTGGACGAATTCAACTGCGTAGTCGGTGTCGCCGACGCCAGCCTCCAGGTCCGCCGCGGCGAGATATTCTGCATCATGGGGCTTTCTGGAAGTKGAAAATCCACCTTGGTTCGCCTCCTCAATCGTCTTATCGAGCCGAGCCTTGGCAACATCGCCGTCAAGGGCAAGGAGATTGCCAGGCTCAATGCCGCGGAGCTGCGCGACATGCGGGCGCGCAACATTGGCATGGTCTTCCAAAGCGTGGCCCTGCTCCCCAATCGCACGGTCCTCGAGAATGCTGCGTTTGGCTTGGAAGTCCGCGGCGTGCGCAAGGACGAGCGCAACAAGACTGCGCGCACGGCGCTCGACAAGGTCGGGCTTTCCGACTGGACGTTGCGATATCCCTCGGAATTGTCAGGCGGCATGCAGCAACGCGTCGGCCTTGCCCGCGCATTGGCCGCCGATCCCGAGATCATTCTCATGGACGAGCCGTTCAGCGCGCTCGATCCACTCATTCGCCGCCAATTGCAGGACGAGTTCCGGCAACTCACGAAATCGCTCGGCAAGTCCGCGGTCTTCATCACGCATGACCTCGAAGAGGCCATCCGTATTGGTGACAGGATCGCCATCATGAAGGACGGCGTCATCGTCCAGGTCGGAACCGCAGAAGAGATCGTAACGAAGCCCGCCGACGCTTATGTCGCTGATTTCGTGGCGGGCATATCCAGAATTCATCTCGTCAAGGCGCATTCGGTGATGCGGCCGATCGCAGAATACAGGAGCCTGCAGCCACAGCATGACGTGAATGCGCTCCTCCAGACCACTCCGGAAGCCGATATCGGCGAACTCATCGATCTCACGATGAAATCGGAGCGCGATGCCTTGGCCGTCGTCGACAATGGTTCCATCGTCGGCGTGGTCACGACCCGCGGGCTGCTTCGCGGTGTCGCCGGATCCCCAGAGCAACCACATGTGACAGCCTGAGAGGACGGACGCAAATGGACATCTCGGTCATTGCGGATACATTCGATGCCTGGACCGACGACGCGCTAGGCTGGATCAGCGACCACGGCGACTGGTTGTTCGACCCATTAAGGACAGCGCTAGAGGGAACCTACAACGGCGTTCTCTGGCTCCTTCAACTCCCGCCGTTCTATGTCATCGCCATTATCGGGGCGCTGCTCGGTTGGCGGCTGATCAACCTTGCATCCGGGCTTCTCGCCGGCTTCGCTCTCTTCTTCTGTGCGGTCATGGGGCTTTGGGCCGAAACCATGAGCACCCTTGCACTGGTGACCACCGCCACGATCTTCGCCTTAATGATCGGAATCCCTGTGGGGATTGTCGCTGGGTTTTTGCAGTGGTTCGACAGGTTCCTGGAGCCGATCCTCGATCTCATCCAGACGATGCCCCCCTATATCTACCTTCTTCCTGCCATTGCGCTGCTTGGATTTGGTCCTGCAACCGCGCTGGTTGCGACCTTCGTCGTCGCAGCACCCCCTGCAATTCGCTTGACCTCGCTCGGCATCCGCATGACGCCACCGGCCTTCATCGAACTCGGTCAGGCAAGCGGTCTGACACCATGGCAGATGTTTACGAAAATTCGGCTGCCATTTGCGATTCCAAGCGTCATGGCAGGCGTTAACCAGAGCTTGATGATGGCGTTCGGCATGGTGGTGATCGCCGGCATCGTCGGTTCCGGCGGCCTCGGCCAGACCATCTACGGCGCCGTGCGCACGCTCGATATGGCGACATCGATCAATGCCGCGATCGCAATCGTCATACTGACCATGGTGCTCGACAGATTGACACAGAGTGCGGCCCGCCGCACCAAGGTAGGTGCAAGATGAACCTCGACCTCTTACGGTTCTCGCCCGGTCTATATTTTGCTCCCTCCGTCGACTGGCTGAACACCAATTTCCATCCGCTCTTCGAAGCCATCACCAAGCTTATCGAAGCAGTGCTTAGCGCCTTGGAATCCGCTTTACTCTACCCACCTCCATATGCGCTCATTGTCGCAGCGGTCCTTATCGTGGCCTTCGCGATCAGCATCAGGGCTGCCGTGGTGACAGCCGTCGCCCTTGCCTTCTGCTTTCTGGCGGGCCTTTGGGCAGCGTCTATGCAGACACTCGCCCTCGTAACGGTGGCGGTCGCCATTTCGGTCTTGATTGCCTTTCCCCTCGGCATCCTTGCTTCGCGTCGCAAAGGCTTCGAGGTCGCCATAAGGCCGGTGCTCGACATCATGCAAACGGTACCGCCGTGGGTTTACCTCATTCCGGCTGTCATGATCTTCAGTCTCGGCCGCGTACCGGCGATCATCGCCACGATCATCTATGGCGTGCCGCCGATGCTTCGTCTGACGACGCTAGCATTCAATCAGGTGCCGAAGGATCTTCTCGAACTCGGCCAGGCAACCGGCGCACCACCGCGTGCGATCCTGCTCAAGATCGAGGTACCGTCTGCGATGCCGACCCTGCTCGTCGGCCTCAACCAGTGCATTCTTCTTTCGCTGGCCATGGTCGTCCTTGCCGGGCTTGTTGGCGCTGGCGGGCTGGGAGCTGAGGTGACCCGGGGCCTGACCCGAATGGAAATGGGTCTTGGCCTGCGCGCCGGGCTCGCCATCGTCGCCATCGCGATCCTGCTCGACAGGCTTTCAAAGGGGGCACTTCAGGGACGCGCACGGTCCCCGGCCAAGAGCGCCTAACCGGAAAGATTTAGAGAATGCGTCACAGCTTCTTCTGCATAGACTCACACGCCTGCGGCAACCCCGTGCGGCTCGTTGCCGGCGGCGGCCCGCTTCTGCCGCACGCCCCAATGGGCGAGAGGCGAGAAATATTTCTTCGAGACCATGATTGGGTCCGCAAGGCGCTCATGTTCGAGCCGAGGGGACATGACGTCATGTCCGGCGCGATCATATATCCCGCCCACCGCGACGATTGCGACATTGCAGTGCTCTTCATCGAAGTCAGCGGTTGCCTGCCGATGTGCGGGGCAGGGACGATCGGGCTCGTGACTGCTGCGATCGAGGAAGGCCTCGTCCAGCCGCGTGAACCCGGAAAGCTCTCGATCGAAACCCCGGCCGGAAGAGTCGACGTCACTTTCGAAACGAGCGGAAATCATGTCGATTCCGTCCGGCTCTTCAATGTGCCGAGCTACCTCCACAAAGCGGACGTTGAGGTGAATGTGCCCGGCTTGGGACGTCTGCACGTCGATATTGCCTATGGCGGCAACTACTACGCCGTCGTGGAGCCGCAGGAAAATTGGAGCGGCCTCGACGGCATGAGCGCGGCCGATATCGTCGGCTGCAGCCAGAAGCTCAGGTCGGCTCTTGCGGATATATGCGATCCGATCCATCCGGATGATGCCCGTATTCGCGGAGTTCACCACGCGATATGGTGCGACGGCCCGGTCAACGACGTCTCCGATGGCCGTTGCGCAGTTTTCTATGGCGAAAAGGCCATCGACCGATCGCCGGGTGGCACCGGCACATCGGCACGAATGGCGCAATTGCATGCCAAAGGACGCCTGGCCGTCGGATCGGCATACCGTCACGAAAGCCTGATCGGAACCATCTTCGAAGGCCGGATTGAAGCCGAAGTTGGCATCGGGGCCTATAAAGGCATTCTTCCGAGCATAGGAGGCTGGGCGCGCGTCATCGGCCACAACACGATTTTTGTCGACGATCGTGATCCGCTCGCGTACGGCTTCCAGATTCGATAAAGTAAATCTTCGAGGTCTTGGGAGCGGCGAGGGGATAGAAAGATGCCTGAGAAACATCGACCGGAAGACGATGTGACGACGTCCGCCAGCCGTCTCAAGGTGGGGTTCATCTTGGCGCGGTCTTTCACATTGTCCGCCTTCGCGCTCTTCGTGGATACATTGCGGCTTGCAAGCGACAAACAGGATCGGTCCGGAAGGGTGCTTGCCGACTGGCAGGTGCTCGGCAGCACGAGGCACCTCATAACCTCGAGCTGCGGCGTTCAGGTCGCCCCGACGTCGGATCTCGTCGATCCCACGAGGTTCGATTACATCGTGGTTGTCGGCGGTCTTTTGACCGTCGCAAATCCCGTCGACGAGGCGACAAACACCTACCTCAAGCAGGCCGACGCCAAGAAGGTGCCGCTGATCGGCGTGTGCACCGGTTCGTTCATTCTTGCTGCGGCCGGCCTGATGAAGCGGCACGAATCCTGTGTAAGCTGGCTGCATTACGAAGGGTTTCGAGAGCGCTTTCCTGAGCTCAAGGTCCGTTCCGACCGGTTGTTCAACCTCGATCGCCAGCGGGGATCGTGCGCGGGCGGTAGCAGTGCTGCCGACATGGCGGCATTGCTCGTCAGGAAATACATCAGCCGCGATGCGGAACGAAATGCACTGGAGGTCCTTCAGATCGAGAAGGCTCGCACGACCGCGGACATACAGCCCCGCCGTCCACTCTACGAAGATTATGACGATGCCCGCGTCAAGGCGACGATGATCGCAATGGAACAGTTCGTCGATGGCAGCCTGCCGATCCCCAAGCTGGCTGCCAAGGTTGGGTTATCGCGGCGGCAACTGGAGAGGATATTCCTCGAAAAGACGGGAATGTCTCCTGCCAAAGCCTATAACCGCGTTCGCATGGAGCGGGCGAAATCGATCCTTGCCCGGTCGAAGGCGCCTCTCATCGAGGTCGCGCTGGATGTTGGGTTTGAAAACACGTCGCAGTTCACAAGGACGTTCAAGCGCACATTTGGGCAGACGCCGTCACAACATCGCGCCGAGGTTTTGAGAACCCGTTAGAATGCATCCTCTAAGGCGACGGTGCGATAAGCAGCATCAGTGCGTTGATGGCTATCGCAGCGGCCAATAGAACTGCAAATATGCGAGGGTTGTTTCCCATCTTCGCCGCCAATCATATGCTGCCATGCTCAATGAAATGGGCGCCGCTGTAAAGAGCATTAGCATCCCACCTATGGCACCAGACACCTATGGGAGGCTTTGCCGAACTATCGCAACGCGGCTTGAGCCTCAGGGTGTTTTCATCGCCGCGTCGGCTGTCGCGTCTGTGGGCATGATCATCACCATGATCCTGCAGGACGCACGAAAGCTCAAGTTGGATAGGGGAGCTTGAGTTGCGAAAATCCCCGCTACACTGGCCTCGTTTTCCGATGTTCGCAGTGCTGCAAAACATCAAGTTTTGCGGCGACTGCGGTGGACGCCTGTGACGCATGCCCTGAAATCTAGGGTCGCTAATATGCTTTGCGGCTAAAATATGGTAGTTCTGCTACAGCCTTTCGACGGTGACGATCTATATCCCGACCTATAGCAACAACCGAGGATACACCGATGCATAAGCTAATCATCTCTACCGCGATTGCTAGTATCGTTGGCTTCAGTGCGGCGTCGGCCGCAGATGTTGTAACACAAGCACCGGAGGCGCCTGTCGTTGAAACGCCAGCGGGCTTCACGTGGGCGGGTGCATATGCCGGTATTCGCGGCGGCGGCAATTGGGTGAATGGAGATTTCAGCATTCCCGGCGCAAGCACGTCTGAAGATTTAAGTGGCGGCCTAGTCGGTGGCTTCATCGGCTACAATTGGCAATTTGAGAACCATGTCGTGCTCGGTCTTGAAGGCGACCTGAATTATAATTGGAACAGGGATACCGTTGCGCCAGGCATCGACGTCGGGACGGATATCGATGGTTCCGTTCGCGCCCGCCTCGGCTATGCCTTCGATCGCACTCTGATCTATGCGACAGGCGGCTGGGAAGCGACGCGGGGCTTTGTCGACACGGGCAGTAAAGACACCAAAACCTTCAATGGCTGGACTCTCGGCGCCGGGCTTGATTATGCCTTCACCGATCGCGTCTTTGGCCGCTTGGAATACCGCTACACCGACTTCGGCAGCAAGGATATCAATGGTGTGAACGTCGATCTGAAGCAGAACGCTGTTGTCGTCGGTATCGGTGTAAAATTCTGGTGATCGGTTTCAGCGCACGACATCGGGCGCCCTACAAAGCATTTGGATCATCGAAGGGGACCGCTGCAGTTCCCCCCGAGGCGTCGCCCGTGATGACCTCAGGACTGCGTAGGTTTGATATTGTCCGTGCGCACTCGCCCCTCCAGAATGCCACGGCGCAAGTCCGCCCGGCCGTGCTCGAGTTCCACCACCGTATAGAGCTTCTCGCTGCGGAATGCGCTGGCGTTCGCCGTGCTGACGTCCTCGGCTGGCGCTGAATCGACCTCCATGTAGTCCAATTCACGCGCTGCCGCGACGACACGGGCGTCCCCGGCGGTACGGGCTGCCACCACCACCTCGCCGTGTGAAGGTGCGTTTTGCCAATTCAGGTCATTGGGCTCCGCGATAGGCGTGAGGCGATACACGTTTAGCAATTCTCCCATTGTCGACGCACCCTTTATCTGGGCATCCTCTATCTGGGCACGGCTTTCGACCGACCGACCGAACGTCGTGCGGCTGGTTGCGTTGTTGCGGTCGGTTCCGTTTGTTTTGACGACATTGGACATGTTTTCATCCTCTTCGCATCTGTAGCGCGGACAGCCTGTGTTCCTATGGGCAGGGTGCAGCGGCGCGACTGCTGTTTGAAGCAAACATTGCTTTGGCCGGGGTGTCTGGGAGCGATCGGAGCCTATCGGCATGTCACCGCTCGTTTGTCGGGATCAGCACCTCAATGTGTCAACGGCGGAGACTGGCATCTGTTCCAACTGCAAATTCGGCCTTTTCACGGAGGTCATCGGTTTTGTAGCATCGGAAAACGCTTCGGGAGTTCAGCCGCCTACGGTGGGTAAAATCGAATGTGGCGCCGGGAACAAATGAAGCGGCTGGATGTTCGGTGCGTGGCGAGCCCGTCCCTAAACTCGCCAACGCTCGCTCCATCAAGCKGTCGTTAGAGAGCTGCCGTTGATCTCGCGCTCTTTCCACTCATCAACGGCGGCCCTCTATAGAGCGCGGCAGGGAATACGCCATGCGCCTTATCCCAACGTTCCCTGCCGCGTCTGGCATCCTTTGAAGAAAATATCCAAGCTTCTTCAGCCGTTGTCAGAAACGCGCGACGCGCTTTGTCTGTCGAGCCCCAAATCATCGCGCGCCTCGATCAAAGCCTGCTGCGTCCCCTTTGCCGCATCCCAAAGATGCCGCTCAGCCAAGGAGTTGAAATGGCCTATACACAAGACGATCTTGATATGGTCCTGCGCCACATTGCAGAAGGCGAGCAGCACATTTCGAACCAGGAGGTAATCATCACCAAACTCCGCATCAGGCAGCTTGACACGAAAGCAGCCGAAGAGGCCTTGGCGGTTTTCAACGAAATGCTGCGGATCCATCGCCACAACTGCGATGTCATTGCTGCTGGCCTGGAAGACGATCATTAGCCTTATGGCTAGTGGGGGTCTTGTTTCGATACCTTATGAAGTGCGCTTCCCTTGTGCGCAGCAATATGGTCGGTCTTGTCGCTCTTGATTTCATATTGCGGATCGTCCGCGGAAGCGTGATGCGTGTGGCCTTTATAATCGAAATCGCGGGTATGAATTTTGATGATCGTCCCGCTGACACGACCCGCCTCGGAGTTCCAGCTCACATGATCGCCGACCTTGAATGTTGTTCGCATTGCGTCCTGCTTCCGCACCGACCTCTTTCACGCCACTAACGCAACCTCACGCTCTTTGTTCATTCAACCGGAAAGCTGAACAGAGGATGGGGAGGTGTCGGCGGTGGTTAGCGCCGGCAATCGGATCGTCAAAGAGCATGCAATGTGAATTGCAGATAGGCGGCAAGGCTGATAGCCGAAAGTCCGACAATGATGACAGGATGCGGGAGGCTCCTGCTGATGGTCGCAAGTGCCAGACCAAGCAGGACGAGCATTCCCCCCAGCAAAAGGCCCTTATCGGCAACGGACAGGGCGAGGGCGGACAGGCTGACGGCCGCAGCGACCATCGTGACCGGCATCTGGTTTTGAAGAGGCTCGCTTCGGCTCGTGAACGTGAGCAAGAACCTGTTCCAGCTCAGTCCGAGGGAAATGCTCAAGAGCAGGGAGGGGAGAATATGCCACATGAAACGTTGTCTCTTCTGGTATCKAACCTAAACAAGCAATCCATGTGCCAAGGCGAGAAACGGCTGTTTGCTAAGGCAAATCGGGGCGCTGGGATGCGTCGTTGCCTGTTTGAAGGTCTATCTGCCTTTCTGTTCAGCACTCAATCGACCCGATGGTCGATCGGCATGAAGGCTCATCGGTATTGCAATCCCGTTTGCGTGATGATCGCATCCATGGGGATGTCATGGGCAAGAGGATGAATGGTGTCGATCTTTTGGGATTGAAAGCCCACGCCGATAGCAAGAGGCTTGCAGCCGAGAGCAGCCAGTGTTCTGTCGAAAAAGCCGCCCCCATAACCTAGCCGGAAGCATCCAGCATCGAAGCCGACGAGCGGTGCTATGACGATGTCTGGAATAGCTTGCGTGCCTTCGGCCGGCACAGGGATATTCCAAACTCCACGTTCAAGCCGGTCGCCCATTTTCCACGATCGGAACAGCAATGGCGTGGCTTTGGCGACGACCACCGGCAACAGGCAAATAGCGCCACGAGCCGTCAAGCTCGCCATCCACCCTCTGAGGTCGGGTTCCCCCAGGAACGGCCAAAAAAGGCTTATGTATTTACCGGCGACGTTGGTGACAATACGGTCAAGATGGCTCGCGATCGCGCGCGTATAGTCTTCGCGATCCGCTACCGGTAACCCCTTGCGCTGATCGATCAGCCTTTGTCGTTGCGTCTTTCGCCAGGCAAATACGTCTGCGTTTGAGGCAAAGCTCGGTGAGATGCCGCTATAGGCGGCATCGACTTCGTGCAGCATGCAGGCGGGCGACGCGAATTCGCGGGGTGTTTCGCCCATCTCCGATCGATTTGACTTTGTCATTAGTTCTTTACCCCTCCCGTTTGATGGATTGAGGTGAAAACCCGCTTGAGCCGTAGCAATGATTTTTATATAGGGAACGATATGGCAGTTTAATTCCTGAATCGAGATCTTTTTGGACCTTTCATCGATCGAGATATTCCTCGCCGTCGCTAATGACCACAGCGTGACCAAGGCGGCCAAAGCCGTCGGCCGCGCGCCGTCGAACGTGACGACACGGATTCAGCAGTTGGAGGATTATCTCGGCGTCCTGCTCTTCAGCCGTGACGGCAAGAGGATGACGTTGACGCGGGAAGGCGAGACGTTTCTGGTCTATGCCAAGCGCCTTGCGGCCCTGGCGCTCGAAGCGCGGCAAGCGGTCAGGCCTCTGCAACCTTCGGGCACGTTGCGTGTCGGGACCATGGAAAGCACGGCGGCAAGCCGACTGCCGGCAGCGCTTACGCAATTCAACCAGATGTGGCCCGATGTGTCGCTTCATTTGACATTGGGTGCCTCGCGCGAGCTCGCTCGGGACGTTCTTGGCGAGGCATTGGACTGTGCGCTGATCGCCCGTCCGCCCAAGCCGATGCTTGACGAAGACGCAGATTTTAATACGGAGCTTAGGCGGCTTGAGATGGAACCCGTCTTTGTCGAGGACCTGTTGCTCGTATTGCCGTCCGGGCATCCGCCCATTCGATCCGCCGCCGACTTGCGGGTCGGGTCCCTTGCCGCTTTGGAACCCGGATGCACCTATCGAAGGATTGCCGAAAACTGGGTGCGAAAATCGAGTGGCTTGCAGACGCGGGAGCTTGGCTCCTACCATGCCATCCTGGCAAGCGTCGCAACCGGGGGCGCGGCAGGTGTCATACCGAAATCGGTTCTCGATCTCATGCATTGGCCGACGAGTTCTCCGACCCATCACCTTGGATCGGTCGACACGATCCTCATCTATCGCAGGAATGATCGGCCGACCGCATTCAAGGCCTTCCATGAAGTCCTTAGCGCCGCCAAAGGCCGGGATCCGCGGTTGGTAACATACTAGCCGCCACGACCTCCACCCGCTCACAAACACTTTCCCCAAACTGGTTTCATCATGCCGCATCCTGACTCCCAGAAGATGGGACTGAGCMGTTACCGCTTGTTTTCACCGATCCTTGCCGGGGCAACTCTGCACGAACGATTGATGGCTTGTCTGGGTGCCTTGATCGGTATCGGTCTTACCGGCGTCATCAGCGGCTATCTCTTCGGGCAAGGCCCTCATCTTCCGCTCATCGTCGCACCGATGGGCGCATCGGCGGTGCTCCTTTTTGCGGTGCCATCCAGTCCGCTTGCTCAGCCCTGGTCGATTATCGGCGGCAATACCATTTCCGCCATGATGGGCATGATTGCCGCCTATTTCATTCACGATCCGATCATCGCCATCGGGGTCGGCGTTTCACTGGCGATCGGTGCGATGTCTTTCACCCGATGCCTTCATCCACCCGGCGGTGCCGCAGCACTGACCGCTGTTCTCGGAGGTCCGGTCGTTGCAGGCTGGGGGTTCTTGTTTCCGTTCATCCCCGTAGCCTTGAATTCCTGCATACTCGTTGGCCTCGGCCTGCTGTTCCACAGATTTTCCAAACGCAACTATCCGCATGTCGTCGCAAAGGTGCCCGAGAATATCCATCAGACGAGCGATCTGCCGTCGGTCTTGCGCGTGGGCTTTCGGGAAGAAGATGTCGACGCTGCTCTGGCAGCGCTCGACGAGTCATTCGATATCGATCCGGCAGATCTCAGCCGCCTGTTGCGGCAGGTCGAGTTGCAGGCAGCGGTGCGATCGCACGGAGACATACGCTGTGCCGATATCATGTCGTACGACGTGATCGCGATCGGCGTGAGCGCCGAGCCGGATCATGCGCGGCATCTTCTGTTGAAGCATAATATCCGCACGCTGCCGGTAAAGGACGCGGAAGACCGCCTGATCGGTACGATCGGCCTGCGCGAATTGTCTCAGAATATCGACAGCATTGCAGGCGCGATATCGGAACCGGCTGTGGCGGATGCTGCCGATCCTGCACTATCGCTGTTGCCCGTTCTGACCGATGGACGCACGCATGCGGTGATTGTCGTGGATGCCGACTACCACGTCCTCGGCCTGATATCGCAGACGGACCTTCTGAGCGCCATGGCGCGCCTTCTGGCAACTAACAACGTCGCGACGACGGTCGATGCTTGATGTGGGACGGCCATTCTATGGCCGTCATTTGTGTCCACTCCATACCTCAGCGGAAAAGCGGAAGGCGATTTCATCGCTGAGCGCTATCGCTAGATGTGCATTGCAGCAAAAAAGATATGAAATGCATTGCACTGCGTGAAAACCGCGCTTGACCAATTCGATTTCGGCGCCATTTGAGGCGACAGCCTACGGCTACGTGACCTTGTGCGGCTGCTTCGCCGAAAATCAGATGGAGTTTTAACATCGCAAATGAATCGGATGAGAGCTTGAGGTCGCCGTCTTCCTGGGAAACGGGGAGCGCTATTCTCGAGTCGGATGAAATCGTCTTCGAACACTTGAGCGAGAACCGGTCCGGCGCGGCGCTGAAAGGGGCGTTTTGGTCGGCGTTGGATACGCTGATACCGACGGCGCTGAACAGCCTCGTTTTCATTGTCACGTCGCGATATCTGCTGCCACAGGATTTTGGCCTGGTGGCGCTTGCCTTCAGCATCGTGAGTTTTGCCGCTGGCCTTGGGCCGACCGCGTTTGGCGAAGCGTTGATCCAGCAAAAGACCATTCGGCAGAGCCACCTCGATACCGTGTTCTGGCTGTCGTTCGCGTCGGCGGCGATCCTTTACCTCGTGCTTTTCGGGGGATCCTCCTACATTGCCCATGCCCTGGGCCATGACGAAATCGTCGGCCTGTTGATGATTATCGGCTTGAAGATCTTCTTCGACATGATGATCATCGTTCCCAATGCCCTTATCGGCCGTACGATGTCCTTTCATCTTGCCGCCGTCCGCACGGCGATCGCCACGGTCGTGTCCGGCCTCGTGTGCCTGGCCTTGATTTTCGCCGGTTTCGGCCTTTGGGCACTGGCGATCGCGCAGATCGCCGCACCTGCCGCCGGATGCATTGCCGCCTTCTGGGGCGCGGGATGGCTGCCGGGGCTGAGGATCAAGTGGAGCAGTCTTCGCGAGCTCCTGCATTACGGCATATTTGCTTCCGGCAATCGCTTCCTGCAGTCCATGAGCCTCGATCAGCTCATCATCGGCACGCTCGTCAGCCCGGCCGCGCTCGGCGTCTACAATTTTGCCCGTCGGCTTTTCGAAATGATMAACAACGTCGTTGCCGGAGGCCTGACCTCGGTCACGCACGTTCTTCTCTCGTCGCTGCAGCATGATCAGAACAAGGTCCGCGAGGCATTCCTCATGGCAACGTTCGGCTGCTCGCTGGTGTCATTTCCGGCTTTCATGGGTCTTGCCGCCGTGGCCGACGATGCTATTCCGCTGATTTTCGGACAGCACTGGGCGGCTGCGATCTGGCCGGTGCGGTTTTTCTGCGTCATCGGATTGATGAGCGGAATAGGCGTTGTCCAGGCATCTTTGATCACCAGCCAGGGCAAGTCGGACTGGTGGTTCTACTACCAGCTCGTGCGAAACATCGTCACGATCATCACCGTGCTGCTGCTTTACCCATATGGCGTCACCACCATCGTCTTTGCGCTCATGCTCGAAGTGCTGATCCTTTGGCCGGTTACGCTCTGGATGGTTTCGCAACTGATTGCGCTCAGCATCGGAAATTATTTTGCCCAGTTTCTCAGGCCGATAGCCGCCTATGTCGGAATGCTGGCTGCGGTGCTGGGCGCTTCGGCATTGCTGCAGGATTGGCACCCGGCCTCGCGCCTTGCCATCGAAATCCCGATCGGCGCAATCGTCTACACCGGCTTGATCTTCATTCTTTGCCGGGAGAGAGCTCTTTTCCTGGTGAAGACAATGCTCCGGCGGCGCCAAAGATAGCCATCAAGAACCTGCGCTCGGCTCGGCGGCCGAGCGAGTGAATCGTTTGTCCATTCCAATGTCCCTGTCGTATTCGCCAGGGCTGATGTGACCGCAAAAGAGGGAATTATGCCACTCGTTACGTTCATCATTCCGGTTCGGCATCAGGCCAATGCGAAAGATTGGCCAGCCTTGAAAGAGCGGTTGTCCCAGACCGTGGCGTCGATTGCCGGTCAATCGAATCCCGATTGGAGCGCCGTGATCGTTGCCAACGAAGGTGCGGATCTGCCCGATCTGCCGCCGCAATTTTCTGTCGCCCGCGTTACATTCCCGCCGAACCAGCTCCATGATTTGGATAGTGCGGACAGAGAGAAGGTCTACGACGCGTTCCGTCTGGACAAGGGGCGTCGCGTGCTAAGCGGCATGCTTTCAGCCCGGAATTCGCGGTTTTTCATGATCGTGGATGACGACGATTTTGTCAGCGCCAACATCGTCAGTTACGTTGCGAAGCATCCACAAGCGAACGGCTGGAAGATCGACAAGGGCTATCTCTGGAACGAAGGCGGCCGGTTGATCATGCATTACGATGATTTCGCGAACTATTGCGGCACATCGTTGATCGTGCAATCGCGCCTCTACGATCTCCCGGTGTCGTTGGAGGCGGCCAACATCGATTATGTGAAGTCGATGCTGGGCAGCCATGTCCGTATCGGAAACATATTGGCCGAGCGCGGCACGTCTCTCGAAGCGCTACCGTTTCGCGGCGCCATCTACCGCGTTGGGCACAGCGGCGCGCACAGCAAGTCCTCCGGTCTTCTCGCGACCTATTTTTTCAATACCAGCGCGCTTCGGCGCCCTCGCCAACTTCTCCGCAATCTCAGGCGGGTTCGTCCGCTTGATCGCGGCCTGCGCAACGAGTTCTTCGGTGCCGCCAGTGCCAACAACGTGAAATGGTGACCTGAGGTGGAAGCATCCGATATATCAGCGACCAAAGAAGGCGTTAGGCCTGTCGCTGCGCAGCAGCAGCGACGCTCAACCCCGACGGGTCGGACGAGCCATCGATACGCCTCGCTGGATGCGATGCGCGGCCTGGCGGCATTTGCGGTCGTTGTCTATCACCTTCAACGGCCCTATGCGCCTTTGGCCTATGTTGCGGTTGATTTCTTCTTCGTTCTCAGCGGCTTCGTCATTGCGAGGTCCTACAGCGAAAAGCTCGCAGGCGGAATGCCGCTGGCGGCCTTTATGAGGGCTCGATACGCGCGCCTCTATCCGTTGTTCCTACTCGGAACCTTCTTCGGACTGGTACAACTGCTGGCCCATTGGAAATCGTCCAACGACACTATCGGCGATTTGCTCGCAAGCCTGATCTCGACCGTATTCATGCTGCCGTCTCCGAGCTTTCTGACGAGATCCGCAACGGATTTGTGGCCCCTATACCCCTTGAACGGACCGGCCTGGTCACTGTTCTGGGAGCTGCTCGTCAATCTCGTATTCGCCATGATGCTTTTCAGGATGAGAACGAAATATCTTGCTGTTATCGCGGCGGTTTCGCTGGCCTGCCTGGTCGCATCCGTCTCGGTGCACCAGTCCCTCGATCTCGGCTGGGAGTGGCGATCGGTCGACGGTGGACTGGCGCGCGTCTTTTTCTCCTTTGTCGTCGGGATGATCATATACCGGGTTCAGAAAAATAGGCCGCCCGCGGTCACCTATTTGGCGCTCTTGCCGATCGTCTTGATTTTGAGCCTGCTGTTTCTGCCGATCTATTCGCTGAAATTCGCCCTGCTGTTCTGCATCGTCATTTCGCCGCTGGTCGTCCTTGCCGGCACATTTCTGGAAATTCCGGCGAAAATTCAGCCGCTTGGCATATTTCTCGGTTATCTCTCCTATCCGATCTATATGTGTCATAGAGGCTTTACGGAAATATACGCTCACTTCGTCAACAGCGATCATGTGCCCCCGTTGATCTACATCGGAGGCTTTCTGGTGTTGATTTCGATGATATCGCTTTTGTCGGCTCAGCTTGTCTCGATCGTGCCGAGATTTGCGTTTGCCGCAAAGATGCGAGCGCCGTAGACCGCTGGACAGCGACGTTGCTTTTGGCAGGGCGTTTGACCGGAAGGGGATCGTCATCCCCGCCGGCAATTATCCAATTTTTGCCAGGCTGAACGCGAGATCCGACAGTAGGTCCTTTTCGGCTTCCAGGCCGACCGACATCCTCAGCAATCCGTTGCTGATACCAGCAGCACGGCGCGCCTCTTCGCCCATGCCGACATGGGTCATGCTGGCCGGATGGGCGACAAGGCTTTCGACGCCGCCCAGGGATTCGGCCAGAGTGAAGATCGTCAGGGCGGCCACGAAGCGGCGTACGGCTTCGATTCCTCCTTTGAGCTCAAAGCTCAGCATGGCGCCGAAGCCGAGTTGTTGCCGTGTTGCTAGCTCATGGCCGGGATGGGTGGGCAGGCCTGGATAATGTACGATGCTGATTTCCGGGCGCTGGGCGAGGAAGCGCGCGACCGCAGCAGCGGTCGTCTGCTGCCGCTCGACGCGCGCAAACAGGCTGCGGATGCCGCGGAGGGTGAGATAGGAATCGAACGGCGATCCCGTGACGCCGATCATGTTCGCCCAGCCCTTCAGATCCTCGATGTCATCAGAATCTGCCGCTACGACGGCGCCACCGACGACATCGGAATGACCGTTGAGATATTTCGTCGTCGAGTGGATGACGAAGTCCGCACCAAGGGCAATGGGTCGCTGCAGAGCGGGCGACAGGAAGGTATTGTCGACCACCAGCCGCGCATTCACGGATTTCGCATGCCGGGAAATGGCCTCGATATCGACGATGCGCATGAGCGGGTTGCTCGGCGTTTCAACGAAGACCAGGGACGCGCCGCGCTTCAAGGCGGCGATCAAAGCTTCATCGTTGTTTTGATCGACAAACTCCACGTCGAAATGACCCTTGTCTCTCAAAGCGGAAAGCAATCGGTAGGTTCCGCCATAGCAATCATGTGGTGCAATCACCCGGTCACCGGGTTTCAGCAGACTGAGGACAAGGTTGACCGCAGCCATTCCGGATGAAGTCACGACAGCCCCGGCACCGCCTTCCAGCTTTGCCAATGTATCGGCGAGGAGATCGCGTGTGGGATTAGAGGTTCTGGAATATTCATAGGCCTGCGAGTGCTCGAATTCTCGAAATGCGAAGTTGCTCGACAGATAAAGTGGCGGGTTCACGGCACCGAAGGCTGCATCGCTTGCGATCCCGTTTGCGGCTGCAATCGTTCTGAAGTCCTTGATCATTGATATTTATTGCCTTTTGCGGATTGGGCGGTCTCATTGAGATGCGCGCGGGTTGAAGGGCAACCGGCGCTGTCTACGCCCGATTTCGAACCATCGAAGCGGCTCGTGGCGCCAACTATAATTTCCGTTTTGGGAATGACAATAAAATATCGTTCTCCAATTCGTTTTGATATATGAGGGCATCCGTTGGCGAAGTGGGGGTGAAATAATGTTTGTCGAGCGCGCGCAAAATGGCGATTTTATCGTTGATTCCATTGAGATCGCCGACCGGTTCGGTCTGTCGCTGGCAGAGTTTCGCCGCTACATGCAACGCGGCTCCGTCACCTCTTCCGTAGAGGTGGGTACGGAGGATCACGAGGGAACGAAGCGCCTATCCCTACGATTGGGCAACCGGATATGGCGTGTGGTTCTGGATGATGAGAACCGGGTGCGGCACGAGGAAATGACATTTCTCGGCAGGCAGCATGCGACACCCAAGTCCTCGGATAAATAATTACTGCGTGGTTCCGCCTGGCGACGGGATGGAAGAGTCCTCTTCCCCGGCCTGTATTGCGCGAAACGCTGTAACCACTCGATCGGCCATATCGGCGCAGCGCGCCCCATCGAAGGGAAAGAGGGCAGAGAACGCGCCGGAAAACTGCTTCTCGATCGAAAGCCGCATCATTTTGCGGGCGCGGTGCAGCCGCGTCTTAGTCGTCTCCAGCTTGATGCCGAGGAGGGATGAAGTCTCTTCCGTGCTGAAGCCTTCCACGTCGCGCAGAATGAAGACCGTGCGGAACTCGGCCGGCAGGGCATCGATCGCGTGTTCCAGCAAATGCCTGGTCTGATTTCGTGCCAGTTCAGCCTCCGGATCGGCTGACGCCAGCGAGGAGGGGAAGTGCAACAAACCGCCGCCTGACGCCTTGTTCTGCATGTCGATCTCCTCAAGCCCGGTAAAATCGCGTCGCACACGCACCCGGGCGAACGCTTCGTTGAGCGCAATCCTCGTCAGCCAGGTCGATAATCTTGAATTCTCGCGAAAAGCCGAGAGGTTGATGAACGCCTGCACATAGGTCGCCTGTACCACATCCTCCGCCTCCGCATCGTTGCCAACGATGGTGCGCGCCGCTCGAAACAGGCGCTGATTGTTGCGCTGGATGATGATCCTGATGGCATCCTCATCGCTCGCCTTGGTACGAGCGATGAGTTCGGCTTCCGAAAGGGAAGAAGGATCCGGCCGTTGTCGCTTGGCTGCGGCGGGGACGGCAGTCATCTCGGCTCCTCTCGTTCCTCACGGCTGCGCATTCAGCTCTCCGGTCATCGTCGGATGAAAGCGGCAGTAAAATTTCACCGGTCCTGCGCGCTCGATCGTCATCTTGCCTTGCGACTTGGCCGGCAGGTCGATGTCGAAACTTCCATCGCGTGCAGTAGCCGTATGGCGGAATATATCATCATTGTGCCAGACGATCACGTCGCCGACATGTAGCGTCGCAGGCGGGGAGCCGAATTTCATATTCGCGATGGCGATTTGATATTCGGCTGGTTTTGCCACCGTGCTGATCATCATTGCCAGCAACCCCGCGACAACGGCGAGCGCATGCTTTCTATTCATCGCGCTCATTGCCGGTTCATTTCATCGTCGCGGCAAGATGTTCCGCATGCGTTTGATGTTCCTTGAAGAGCGTCAGGCCGGTCTCCAACAAGGACTTGAGTTCGGCATTCTTTGCCGATGGGATTAGTTGCTTGGCGAGCGCCTCGTTGACGGTCTTGTGATAGGCCACTTCGTTGTCGACATAGGCTTTGTCGAAGGCCTTGCCGTCCAATGCGCCGAGCTTGGTCAGTTCCTTGCTCGCCTGCGCACTCAGCGACTTGCTGACGTCGTTATCCTCAGGCGTGACCTTGAGTTTCTTGACCAGCGCTAACGCCTGCTCGTTGACGCTTTTGTGGTCGCGCTCCATGGTCTTGGCGAAATCGATGACCTCTGGATTCTTGCTCTTCTTCAACGCCTGCTGGGCAGCCGTCACGTCGATCTGCCCGGCGGTGTAGGCGATATGGGCGATTTGTGGATCGGTGATTTTTGTCTCGGCGGCGATGGCCGCAGTGCCGGCGAGGCCGAGCAGGAATGCCGCAGTCAGAATGGGTTTAAACATGATTTTTCTCCCGTTCGTTGGTGATCCGGAGCGAACATTGGATGGAGCGCCGTCCTTCGATCCGTTGGTCCCGTATCGGAACTAGCCATTGGATGGAGTTGGGAGAAAAAGGTTCCCAAAAAATATCGGACTTGTACGGGCCTATGCATTTTGGCGAACGAAGCGCCGTGATCTTCCCAGATATAGCGGCGTCTGCGTAATGCCATTCGTGGAATGATCTTCGCTCTAAATGATAGAATTCTATCATTCAGATATTTCCCAGGCGTAGATATCAGAAGGAGGAATTGCCCGATTCGCCGTTCGTTGGACGCCGCATTTGCTCAATGAAGCTGATTTCCGGGCGCCGTTAATTGCTGCCAGCCGATGAAATAGTTGGTCGGCGCATGGTGGGGTCCTGAGGTATTCCATCATGAATGAGATGGCGTGGTGATGGAATATGATAGATTCCATCATCGCCGCATTGAGGCAAGCGAAAACTCGACCTATCCTCTTCGTCATCAGAGGCGGTGCGGCGTTTGCGCATCGCGGGGAGGCAGGAAGCAGCCATGAGCGAGAGCATCAAGCGCGATTACAGCCTGCTCGGCCCAAGCAGCCGGCAGGCGGTCGAAACCGGGCTGGCGGCGGCCGAGTGGTATCATACCGACATTGCGCGCAAGGAGATGAAGGCGCTGATGCAGCGCTCCGATGATGCCGCCATCCGCGATACGGTCATCTGGCTCGGCAGCATGGTGGTCTTTGCCGGCCTCGGCGTTGCCTTCTGGGGCTCCTTAATCGCTCTGCCCTTCTTCCTGGCTTACGGCGTGCTTTATGGCTCGGCCTCCGACAGCCGCTGGCATGAATGCGGGCACGGCACGGCGTTCAAGACCCGCTGGATGAACGATGCGGTCTACCAGATCGCCTGCTTCATGATCATGCGCAATCCGGTGACCTGGCGCTGGAGCCATACCCGCCATCACACCGACACCGTCATCGTCGGCCGCGATCCGGAGATCGCCGTCATGCGGCCGCCGGATTTGCTGCGCCTGGTCCTGAACTTTTTCGGCCTCGTCGATGTCTTYTATGCSSTGCTCGACATGATCCGCAACGCCTTCGGCATCGTCAGCGCCACGGAGAAGACCTTCATTCCGGAGATGGAGCAGCCGAAGGCGATYCGCATCGCCCGCATCTGGCTGGCGATCTATGTCGCCACCATCGCTKCTRCYTTTTATATGGGCTCGGTCCTGCCGCTGGTGCTGATCGGCCTGCCGCGGCTTTATGGCGCCTGGCATCATGTCTTGACCGGCCTGTTGCAGCATGGCGGTTTGGCCGACAATGTCATCGACCACCGGCTGAACAGCCGCACGGTGCTGATGAACCCGATCAGCCGCTTCATCTATTGGAACATGAACTACCATGTCGAACACCACATGTTCCCGATGGTGCCCTATCATGCGCTGCCGAAGCTGCATGCGATGATCAAACATGATCTGCCGCGGCCGAACCCCTCGATCTGGTCGGGCTACCGCGAAATGCTCCCGGCCTTCCTCAGGCAGTTGCGCAACGAGGATTATTTCCTGAAGCGCGACCTGCCGGCGACGGCGCGACCCTATCGCGAGGACTTCCACGTGACGCCTGCAGAAGCAGCGCAATAACCGCAGGCAAAAACAGCAGCCRAGAAYRGCAGAGCAGCCAGGAACGGCACATACAACGGCACATACAGGGAGGCAGGAATGAGCGGCAATTGGATCGAAGTCTGTGYGGCGAATGCGATCGACGAGGAGGACGTCATGCGCTTCGACCATGGCGGCAAGACCTTCGCCATCTACCGCAGTCCGGAAGACGACTATTTTGCCACCGACGGCSTCTGCACGCACGAGCAGATCCATCTCGCCGACGGGCTGGTGATGGACAACATCATCGAATGTCCCAAGCACAACGGCCGCTTCGACTATAGGACCGGCGAGGCCAAGGGCGCTCCGGTCTGCGTCAATCTCAAAACCTATCCGGTCAAGGTCGAAAACGGCACCGTCTTCATCGCAATCTGAGGGGAAAGCCATGCTGCATTTCGTCATTATAGGGGCAGGAGAATGCGGCGCTCGCGCCGCCTTTGCGCTCAGGGAGAAGGGCTTTGACGGCGACATCACTCTGGTCGGGGCCGAGCCGGTTGCGCCCTATGAACGTCCGCCGCTTTCGAAAGAGAGCCTTGCCCTTGGGCATGAGCCGAAGTTCGTCGCTGCCTTGGAGCGCTATGCCGATCAGCGCATCGATCTTCGGCTCGCGACGCATGCGACCAAGATCGATCCGGTCGGCAAGGTCGTCACGCTCTCCGACGGGCAGACGCTCAGCTACGACAAATTGTTGCTGGCGACCGGTGCATCCGCCCGTAGCTTTCCCGGCATCGCGGGCGGAGAGCGCATTCGCATGCTCCGCACCCACGCTGACGCGTCGGCCCTGCGGGCAGCGCTGCTCCCCGGTCGTCACATCGCCGTCATCGGCGGCGGCTTTATCGGTCTTGAGCTGGCGGCGACGGCGCGCAAGCTCGGCGCCGATGTTACCGTGATTGAGGGGCTGCCGCGTGTCCTGAAGCGGGGCGTGCCGGAGGCGGTGGCCGAGGTGATAACGCAACGTCATCGGGACGAAGGCGTCGCCATCCACTGTGGCGAGACCATTGCGGTCGTGGAAGATGGCGCGGATGGCGCGATTGTCCGCCTGGCGGGCGGCGAGGAAATCTCCGCCGATCTCGTGCTCATCGGCATCGGTGCTCAGCCGAATGTCGCGCTTGCTGAGAAGGCGGGGCTTGCGATCGAGAACGGCATCGCCGTCAACGAGCGGCTGGCAACCTCCGCAGCCGATATCTATGCCGCCGGCGATTGCTGCTCTTTTCCGCTGGCTCTTTATGGCGGGCGGCGGGTTCGCCTGGAATCCTGGCGCAACGCGCAGGAACAGGGAACGCTGGCCGCGGCCAACTTGCTCGGCGAAGCCGCCAGTATCTCGGCCGTGCCATGGTTCTGGTCCGATCAATATKATCTGACGCTGCAGATTGCCGGCCTTGCCGATGGCGCGACGACGATGCTCCGGCGTGACCTTGGCGAGGGCGCATTCATCCTTTTCCATCTCGATGAGGCCGGTCGGCTGCTTGCAGCCAGCGGCATCGGTCGCGGCAACGCCGTTGCCCGCGATATCCGTCTCGCCGAAATGCTGATTGCCGCCCGCGCTCATCCCGATCCGGAAGCGCTGACGGCGAGCCATGTCAAACTCAAATCGCTTCTTGCCGCGTGATGAGCCCATACCCAGGGAGTTTCCAATGAAAAAACACAGTCGTGCAACGGTCGCCGATCTCCTGGCGCTCAGAGGACAGCGGCAGCTCACCATGTTGCGCGTCACCTCGCTGGAGGAAGCCGAGGCAGCGGAAAAGGCCGGTATCGACATGCTGTCCGTGCCGCCTGCGCTGCTTGGCCCCGCATTCCGTGAAGCTGCCCCGAGCCCCTTTGCCATTCCAGGGCTTGAATACGGCGATTACGTCTCGGCGGAAGAATATATGCGCGAGGCGTTCAAGGCGCTGAAGGCAGGCGGCGACGCCGTTTATTGCGCCGCCGGGCTGCAAACAATCCGGCGGATGCGGGACGAGGGCATTCCGGTCTGCGGCCATGTCGGTCTCATTCCATCCAAGGCGACCTGGACGGGTGGTTTCCGCGCCGTCGGCAAGACCGCTGCTAGCGCCTTCGAGATCTGGCGCCAGACCAAGGCGTTGGAGGAGGCCGGTGCCTTTGCCGCGGAGATCGAGGTGGTGCCCGGCGATGTCGCCGCCGCGATCAGCAGCGCCACGTCGATGCTGATGATCTCCATGGGTGCCGGAAGCGGATGCGATGCCCAGTATCTCTTTGCCGACGACGTGCTTGGGAGCAATCGTGGGCACCGGCCACGTCATGCCAAGGTATACCGCGATTTTGCGGCTGAATACGACCGGCTGCAGAATGAACGGACCGCGGCGTTCAAGGAATTCGCCGAGGACGTTCGTTCGGGCGCTTATCCGGCAAAGGGGCATCTCGTCGCAATCGATGAGGCGGAACTGCAGACGTTTCTCCGGCTGCTTGCCGAAGGTGATGGCCGCTAGCGCCGCTGAGCGGCAGATTGGCGGCGTTTCATGATTTTCAATCGGACGACATAAGATGAAACAATATGTTCTACGGGTATCCTGCACATCGACGCGCGGGATCGTTGCGGCGATAGCGAATTATCTGGCCGATCAAGGCTGCAACATCGTCGACTCCAGCCAGTTCGACGATCTCGATACCGGCAAGTTCTTCATGCGGGTCTCCTTCATTTCCGAAGAAGGGGTCAACCAGCAGAAGCTGGTCGARGGCTTCAAGCCGGTCGCCGAGGCCTTCGAGATGGATGCYGAGATCTAYGAYGCCCAGAAGCGCATGAAGGTGCTGTTGATGGTGTCGCGYTTCGGCCATTGCCTCAACGACCTGCTGTACCGCTGGAAGATCGGCGCRYTGCCGATCGACATCGTCGGCGTCGTCTCCAACCAYTTCGATTACCAGAAGGTGGTGGTCAACCACGAYATCCCCTTCCACCACATCAAGGTRACGAAGGACAACAAGCCGCAGGCCGAAGCCCAGCTTCTGGATCTGGTCGAGCAGACCGGCACSGAACTGATCGTGCTYGCCCGCTACATGCAGGTGCTGTCGGATGCGCTGTGCAAGAAGATGTCGGGCAAGATCATCAACATCCACCATTCCTTCCTGCCGAGCTTCAAGGGCGCCAATCCGTACAAGCAGGCCTATGAGCGCGGCGTCAAGCTGATCGGGGCCACGGCGCATTACGTCACCGGCGATCTCGACGAAGGTCCGATCATCGAGCAGGAC